>CAJARE010000210.1 GCA_903944255.1 uncultured beta proteobacterium | reverse complement strand
GGGCGTTGTAAATGCATCAATACGGAGACGTGGCCGAGCTGGTCGAAGGCACTCCCCTGCTAAGGGAGCATCGGGGCTAAAACTCTGATCGGAGGTTCGAATCCTCTCGTCTCCGCCAAAATACTAGTATCAACTAGTCTCAAGCGATACGATAAACCCCTATAAATCATTGTATTTGTGGGGGTTTTTTCATTTCTGTGGTCTTATTTAATCTCCCATAGTATCATTAGGTCTCATCCCTTATTGATAGACTGAATGATAGGCTAGATTTATGAGAATTAAAAAGGATTCCAAAGGCGGAAAAAAAGAGCTATCTGCGCTAGAAATTAAGGCGATGTCTAAGGCTGGTCTTCATGCAGTTGGAACTGTCTCAGGTCTGTGTCTCAAAGTTGATGCGGCTGGTAATAAGTCTTGGGTTTTAAGAGTTCTGATTGGCGGCAGAAGACGCTCAATGGGGCTGGGGGGATACCCATCTGTAACTTTGGCAGAGGCTTGCGATAAAGCAAGAAAAGCAAGAAATCTAATTGATGAGGGTATAGACCCTATTGGACATAGGCAGAAACTAAAAGAAGGTTCTGCAACAGTCACCTTTGCTAAAGCGGCAGAGCTCTTTATAGAAAATAAATCCCCTGAATGGAAAAACGAAAAGCATATTGCCCAATGGCGAAATACGATTAAAGACTATTGCAAGTCAATTAGCTCAAAAGATGTCTCTCAAATTGAAACCCATCATATTCGCCAACTATTAGAAGATATTTGGCTAACTAAAACAGAAACCGCTAGTCGCCTAAGAGGTCGCATTGAAGCAATTTTGGATTGGGCTACTGTTAATAAATATCGAAAGGGTGATAACCCAGCAAGGTGGAGCGGGCATCTAGAGCATCTACTGGCTTCCCCTAAAAAGATTCATAAGGTAGAACACCATGGGGCATTACCTTGGAAGGATATGCCGCAGTTTGTAAAACTATTAAGAACGAAGGGTGGAATAGGGCAAAGATGTTTAGAGTTTGTATTGCTGACACTTTGTCGAACATCGGAAGCAATTGAATCGACTTGGGATGAAATAGATTTTGACAAAAAGACTTGGACAATCCCAGCCACAAGAACAAAGCAAAAGAAGATTCATATTGTGGCTTTATCTTCTGTGGCGATTGATTTACTTAATAGCATTGAACGCAACAGTAAATACATCTTTTCTCATAACGGAAAAACCCCAATTTCTCAGGACACAATGCAAATATCCCTAAAAAGGATGGCAAAAGAAATGGCTAGTTTGAAGGGTTGCGCAGTCCACGGGTTTAGGTCTAGTTATCGAGATTGGGCGGCAGAAACTACAAACTTTTCTCATGACATCATGGAAACAGTACTGGGACATAAGGTTGGAAGCTCGGTTGAGTTGGCATACAAGCGAACCAACTTCCTAGAGCAAAGATACCCATTGATGGAAGATTGGGCTTCATTTATCTACAAGGAGGTCATTTAATGCCAAAGCCCCCGAAAGATTTTGATGTAAATACTGGTCTGATGACATTTATGCTTTTAAATGATGTGCCTGATTGGATTAACAATCCAAGGGAGTGGATAGATAAATCATTTTTAGCTGATGTCGCTCAAAAAATCGCCAATGAAAAAGCTAGTGGAACACTACTGTCTCAAATGTCTGAGGAAAAATTTGGTTTGCATTACGGCAGAAAAGGTCATGAATCCCAAATGCAGAGCATTGCCGCACAAATTAAGGCGGATAAAAACTTGCCTAAAAGGATTTGGGCGAATGTTTATTACCAACATCACCAAAAAAATAACCCCTATATAACTAAAGAAGAAGTTGCAATCAAGATAAGAGAATTATTGATTGAATTTTTTCCTGAGGATGCGCCTACTGGAAAGGCGATTGGGGGTGGTCAAATTCCAAATGTAACAACCATTAGAACTAAATGGCTCAAAGAAGAAGTTCAGAAGGTAAAGAGAAGCTAACTTTTATTGTGATGTCCCAGTTTTTAAAATAGCCAAATAAAAAACAAAATTGAATCTTCTTAGGACTAGGAGATTCGATATGAATCCAAATTTCAATGACTGTAAGTGCATTAGAGAAAAACAGGTACTCACTAAACTACCTTTTTCTAAAAGCACCTTATGGCGAAAAGTTAAAAACGGAACTTTCCCGAAGCCCATTAAGCTATCTGAGAAGGTAACAGTTTGGCAAGTATCAGAAATTGAAGCGTGGCTGGAAAAGATTTGCTCTAACACCTCTGTAAAAAGGGGTTGAAGATGGGCAATCCAATAAAAAAGCCTAGCGGCAAACTAGGCTTAGTTACTACTACTCAGAGTTTCAATTTTAAATCAAAAATTAAAAATGCAATAGTCAAGTTTGCGTGTTTTGGCTTGATTCCAATTGCTTTGGCTGATTGGTTGATTCAGTCGGGGGGATTAACTCATGAGTAATACATTTCATGACTTCATTCGCTCTCATGGATTTGACCCTAAACCCGAAATTCATGCGGGTAAATTTATTCGTTTTGGTCGAAAGAATTCTGTCTCTGCAAAATTATTTGATGATGGTCTTGCTGGTTATTTGCATGATTGGCGAACTGGCGAAAAGTTCTTTTGGTTTGCCGACCAAGGGACTATGACATCGGATGATTATGCGAGGAGAAGAAAAGAGTCTGAGGCTTTAAAACAAGCTCACGATGCCAAGCAAAAAATTGCTTATGCCAATGCTTCAAAACAGGCGATAGAACTCTTTAGCAAAGCTTTAGATGCCTCTGAGAGCCATCCATACCTAATCAAAAAGAAAGTTAAGCCATACGGCATTAAAGCCTTAGACGGCAACCTTCTAATTCCCGTCTATTCAACCCTAGGGGACTTCCAATCTATTCAATTCATTGATGCAGATGGTGGCAAGAAGTTTCTCAAAGGTGGGCAGATGCAAGGTGGATGCCACTTCATTGGCGAAATTCAGCAAACAAAACCCATCTATCTTTGCGAAGGCTACGCAACTGCATCCTCAGTTTATGTAGATACGAAGTGCCTAACAATAGTTGCTTTCAATGCTGGCAATTTAATGAATGTAGCAACTGAACTTAGAAAACAGTTGCCTGAGATTCAAATTGTTATAGCTGGTGATTCGGATTCTGTAGGCAGAGAGTACGCAGAAAAAGCATCACTAGCAGTCAATGGCTTAACTCTTATTCCTGAATTTGGCGATAACCCCCAAGGCTTTACCGATTGGAATGATTACTTCATCGAAGGGGTGACTGTATGAGCCAACTTGAAAAGTTATTGCACGAACAAAAAGTGGTTTCCATTAAGGCAGACCCATTTAAAGGACTTTTATCTATGGAAGTTACCGAAGAAATTATTCAAAAAATAGCCGATGCCAAATTTGCTTGGAGGCAGTTAATCCCACAAGGGCATCTGATAGCTATATGTAGCAAAGCGAATGGCGGCAAAACCACTCTTATGACCTTTATTGCTGGCGAGATGGCTAAAGACGGCTATCGAGTGCTGTATATCAATGCAGATGCTGGCGCATCAGATATTAAGGACTATGCCATTCATGCCATGGAGCATAACTACACCTTAATTAACCCTGACTTAACGAATGGGACTGTTGATAGGGTGATAGAAGAACTCATTCGCATCTCTATCTCTGAGGATGATTTATCCAATGTTGCGATTATTTTGGATACCCTCAAAAAGTTTGGTGATTTGATGAACAAGGGCAAGGCAAAGCAATTCAATTCCTTGTTAAGAACATTGACCGCCAAAGGGATAACAGTCATATGCCTATCTCATACCAACAAGTATGACGATAAAGACGGCAACCCAATCTTTGAGGGTACAGGAGACCTTAGGAATGATTTTGATGAGTTGATATATCTAATCCCATCTACCAATCTTGATGGCTCTATTACTGTATCTACTCGCAAAGATAAGACTAGGGCAGAGATTCGAGATGAGAGTTTCTTAATTACCCCTGATAGAGAGGTCAAGCGGTTAGACCGCCATGTCGATACTTTGGCACTCAATGAGTATCAGGAGAACTTAGCTGATGACCAACTAGTTATCGACTTCATCTTGAAGCATATAGCCCCAATGTCTAAAACGGCAACAGAGTTAAGAGCCATTGCATTGCAAGAGCAGATTAAATACAGCCGCAAAAGAATAGACAGGGTTTTAAAGAGGTATTGCGCTGGTAACTCCCCCGACCCTAGATGGACTGCAAGCCCAGCTTCAACCATTGGCTATAAGTATGGGGTCATAGACTCAGCTTATGCAGAGCAATTGCGTAAAGAGTGGGGGGTCTGAAAATATGAAGATTAGACAAGTTCTAAAACATCTAAAACTTCTAAAACTATCAATAGATATAAGGAAGTTTCATAAGTTTCACTACTTACAATACTTTGATAAGTTATTGAATATTTATATTTTCATACCACCCAAATTATTTAAGAACTTATTTATTTTGGCTCTGAAATTTAGCAAGCCAGCCTCCCAATTTTCTACGCCTGCCAGTTTGGGCTTAATTTAAGGAAACCAAAAAATGAACATACAAACACCTATCGAAGTCAGAAAAGCACTCGGCATCAGAATCCGCACTAGGTTGGCTGAAATCCCAGCAGATATGCTTAAGCCAATACCCCAAGCCGAGCATGCAGATGACCCCAAACTCTTTAACCGAGAGCAATTTATCAAGGAGACCTCAAACTTTATTGAAAGGGTCTATGGCTATGAACCATCTAGCTATCAATTGATGGTGTGGCTCTTGGCTGAAGAAATGCAAACCTTTATGGATGCGACCCTTGGCTTTATCGAGAGTGGCTCTGAAATCGTAGTCAATGGCAAGCAAAGCCCTTGGCTAAAGGTGCGTGATATAGCCACCATGAACATCCTTCGATTGAATCGAGAACTTGGTCTTACCCCAGCTTCCAGACTTCCAGCAACCACCATAGAAAAGCCTGCAAAGGATGTTTATGAAGTGTTGCCTTTTCCGGCTACAAAACAAGACAGTAGCCCTTAATGAAAATAGTGCTGAATTTGGGTCTAAGATAAGGGTAGGGAAGATTTTGCCCTTTAATTTTTACTTAGCCTATATGAGAAAAGATAAAACTGAATATTCTCCAGATGCTGTCTACACCATAATTCCCCAGCAAGATGTAAGAAGTGCTTATGAGAGTAATGGTTCTGGCACAATTTCTGAGGGTAAGTTATGGCAGACAGCAAAAAAAGATTTCGATAGTTTGGGAAATCAAAAAATGCTTTTGTTATTGGCAGATGCCAGCAATATTAAGGGTGCTGAGTGGATAGCGATAATTGACGATATTCAGATAGAGGCTAAAACCAGTAAGACCATAGTCACCTTTAGTAACTTAACTAAATTAAGAAAAATATTTCCTCCTAACAGAATTGCTCTAAGAAATGGGAATAGATTAAGTGCGAATCATATTCGCCCCTATGTGCTATGTAAGTTACCGATTAGCCTTGTTTCGCAATTGGATAACAAACAAAATTATGCACACCATCTATCTGGTAATAATCATCCAAAGGAGATTACCTCAAGGCAAGCCAATATCGAAAGCAGAACAACGCAAAATATATTCAGAAAAAATTTACTAAAAAAATATAAAACGTGTGCTGTGACTGGTTGTTCTAATGAGGCACTTCTTATCGCCTCCCATATCGTGAGATGGGCTGATGCAACTGATGCTGAAAGACAGGATGTCTCTAATGGATTACTTTTAGTAGCACCAATTGATTACCTATTTGATAGTTATCTAATTTCTTTTGATGAAGGTGGAAAGATACTCATATCTAAGTCATTAACAACTAAAGATAAAAAAATTATGGGCATTCAATCAAATATGGCTTTAAAGACACTTACTAAGGAGCAGCGGATTTACCTATCTAGACATAGGGTCATTTTTAACAAGAAAGTTAACAATTAAGGCGATGGGGTTTGCACCTACCGAAGCAATCTATCGGGCTTATGCCCCCATTACAGCATGAAGCAAATATTACTTAATGGATATAACTCGATTTTTGATAGTCCATCTCTCGTAATCTGTTTTTTCAGCGTCTTGATTTTTAATTAGCACTTCGTCAAGCTAGGCAAAGGCTATCCCTATTATTCTGTATTCAAAACTTTAATTTTTAATACATCAAAAACAATTACTTCTTGCTCATCTCTATCCAACTTAATAACCACATCTTTTTTTGACGCTAGCCCACTAACAAGTAATGGAATCTTTTTTTCTTGTTTGTATCGATTTAGACTTATAAATCCTTTGGCTATCTCTTTATCCAAACTCCACGACAATCCATCTTGATTAAAATCATAGCAACCTCGATAAATCTCTAATGTTTTTGGCAATTTCTCGTAAAAGACTAATTCTTCTTTATTCATCATTAAGTCTAACTCTTCTCGAGTTACATTTTCAAAACGCCAAGTTAATTCGGACTTATATTTAGCGATATTATCAAAATGCGACCAATGCCGACCAATCGCTGATAGCCATCTCACCTTATCCATGTCATCGTAAGCACACATTAGATTAGGTAGGGTCTCATAGGAATTACACCATCTCATTAGTATGGAATCTACCTCTTCATTGGTTTGTGTATTGATTAAGGCAAGTTGTAGTTCAATATCTTTCATTTACTCACTACCCTTAGTCGTTTTGACTCACCCTTTGCTGTGAATAGAGAATCTATTGGGATAATTTCTGACCAGTATCTTTTTCGAATTTATCACCATATACATCTTTGACTTCACCATCGGGCAATAAACAGTCAACCCCCATGATGACAGTAAATAAGCCCTCTGTACCAGCTTTTCTAAGGGCAGGAGTACCGCCTAAATCTTTGCATTCCTTAAATAATAATGCTCGATTAACTTTTGCTTGGTCTGGCGTACAACTTCCTCCGTCATTAGTTTTACTACCTCTTGTTTCGATACAGCTCTTCGGGTCTTCAAAATGGTAGGTAAGGTCATTTGCACATCCAAAAAAGAGGAAAAGAGAAATCAAAGGAATTAATATAGTTTGCTTTCTCATACCCATCCTTCTATAGAGATGAAGTTATTTAATTGAAATAACCTGGTTCTTGATTGTGTAATTGCTGTACGCGAATATCTCGCTGAAAAAACCGAAGCGTGTAAGGCTGAGTACGCACCTATGGCTCACTTAGAGCCCTCGGATATTATAGATGAGGATTTGGTTAAGGCGATGAGCTTTGCGCCTACTGAGACTATCTATCGGGCTTAAAGCATCAAATAAGGTGGGGTATGAAAATACCCTGCTTTACAGCAGTTTTTCTGTATTCGCTATGAGTTTGGAAGGCTTTACATCTAGGGCTTTGGCAAGCTTAAAAACTACCGCAATCGTGGGTTGGTTTCTACCTAACTCAATCAAGCTTACATAATTTCGCTCAATGCCCGCTTCAAAGGCTAGTTCTTCTTGGGTAAATCCTGCTTTTTTACGCATTTCACGCAAAACAATGCCAAAGGCTTGGGTTGTGGTGGCGAGTGGTTTGTTTTTGCCCAACATAATGGGCAGACTTTGACTTACTTGCTAAACTAAGTCTTCACAATATATTATGAATATTAGAATATTATTCAATCTTAAACAGGGTATTTCTTAATGAAATCTTTACGACTAATAGCTCTTGTTTCAACCTTATCCGTGGGATGTGCAATTACTTATTCGCCCCCCACAACTGTTGCCCCAAATACTTCGCAAAGAATTATGGGTAGTTCCAGCACCCTATTTAAAACAACAAAACAAATACTAGTATTAGAGGGCTTTCAAATCACTAACTCAGATGAAAGTGCGGGGGTAATCTCAACTGCATCTAAAGAAATGCGTCTTACTCCTGAATTAGCCGATTGCGGAACGACACTCGGACTAGATTACTTAAAAGACAATCGCACATCATCTAAGGTTGGTTATGGTGTGCTCATCTCAGAGAATAAGGTAACGCTAAAAGCCACCATGAGTGCCACCTATCTTCCAGCAAATGATTCGCAAAGTATTACCCTTACTTGTGTTTCAAGGGGTGTTCTAGAAAATCAGTTGCTAAATAAAATAGCTACTGCAGTTAAAGGCTGATTAGAAAGTTCCATAAAAAGCTATTTTGAAACTCAACCTGCTCCTGCGCAATGAACCTTTAGGGCGATTTTGTTAGGAGTGATATTAATTATTGATTGCATAAGAAATTCATTTTTACCTAAAAGACATTTTTAACAAGGCTCAATATGGTTGCTATACCAAAGAAAATTAATGAAAGATTGATTTCTGGAATCAAAAAATATCAACCCCTCTTAGTATCTGCTAAATCAAGGGATGTCGGTGAAGCCGATACTGTCACCCTGATTAAGGATATGCTTTCGGATATTTTTGGCTATGATAAGTATTCAGAAGTTACTTCAGAGTTTGCAATTAGAGGTACATATTGCGATTTAGCTATCAAGTTAGAAAATAGATTGGCAATTCTTATTGAAGCTAAAGCAATAGGAATTGACTTAAAGGAGCAGCATACTAAACAGGCAATTGATTACGCTGCTAATCAGGGTTTGGATTGGGTGGTTCTTACCAACGGAATTACTTGGCTTGTTTACAAGGTAATTTTTGAAAAGCCAATTGATAAAGAGCTAGTCGTTTCTTTGGATTTATCGGCTATTAATAGTAGGTCGCAAGATGATGTTGAATCCCTATATTTGTTATGCAAAGAGGGGTGGATTAAGTCAGCATTAGGTGAATACCACACTCAGAGACAAGCTCTATCAAGATTCTTCATTGGGGCAATGCTTCAAACCGACCCTGTATTAGATGCAATTCGTAGGGAGCTTCGTAGAGTGTCTCCCGATGTCAAAATTAGCACGGATGATATTAAGTCTGTCTTACTGAATGAGGTTATTAAGAGGGAAGTTTTGGAGGGGGATAAAGCTAAAGATGCCACTAAGAAAGCTGCTAGAAGTAGTGCTAAGAAGCTTAGAGGTTCTCCAGCTCAAAATAGCTCTAGTGAACCTACTGCTAATGGTGAAATCAAATAAATAGGGGTTATGTATGAAAAAACTTTTATTCACAGTAGTAATGTTATCTCTCGCATTTCCAGCTTTAGCGAGAAGCGATAATAGGGGTGGCAATAATGGCAAAGGCTTACAGGCTGAGTCTGCTAGATACAGTTCTTTTAATCAAAATCCCAATAGCGACAGGAAGTGCTATTACTGCTATAAAGATTTAAGTATCGAATACACCCCCAGCCGCCATAAATATGGAAAAACCCAATAAGCCCAAGTCATCCTTAGAAAGCCTTTTGGCTGATAAGAAGGTCTTTACTGGGAAAGAGGTAATTCAAAAGCAGAAGGCTAAAGAGGAGCAGTTAGCCGAATTTGCGAAGGCGGCTGAATTCGAGTCTAGAAATAAAAGGGCTAGAGGTTAATTGGTATCTTCATTGATATACTCAATAAAAAATAGACCGCAAAGCCATATAAATAAAGGCTAGTTGAATTCTCTCGTCTCCGCCAAGGAGTCAATAGGGAAAAGGGCTTTTTAGCCCTTTTTTCTTTTTCACCACAGTTTTCCCCACATTCAATGTTCAAATCGATCTCTCGTAAGGGGCAGATTTTTTAACTTGTCTTCTGGTGCGATGGATGCTGTCCTTCTATGACGTTCCTCATCCTCAATAGTTGCCTCATGGTCTCTACTGCGTTGCAACTCTAACTCTTTGGTTTCGGCTAACTTTGATGCAGGAAAAACCGTACCGTCCTTAATAAGGCGCTCTAGATGGGACTGTTTAAAGGTCTGGGCCTTCACCTTGCCAGCGAATTCAACATCCCCAAGACCACGCTTATCTTTACTCATGGGTCTATATTAAAAAACAGGGGTACCCCTTGTTGATTTCCCAGAATCCAGACCCCACCGTAGCCCCAGCCCATTAATAGGCCCCCTTGTTATAGGCACGGCTATACATAGTATTTTGCTCAAAGGATGTTGCTAAATATATATTTTTAGACCACTTGCTTGAACTGACCTGATTTTTTAGTACCACTCCAGAAGAGGGGATTTTTGATAATCTTCACCTTAAAGAAGTGCTAAACATGTCAATGGCCTCGAAAAAGTCATTGGTTTGATAAATTTAGTACTTTATCCCGTTGGTGACGTGTTAAATTAATTATATATTTAAAAATTAATTACCGATTTTAGGGGGGGGGTAGTTAATGTTAGTTGATACGATCCAGCGAGGATCAGTTTACTCATCCTCCTCCCCTTTCGTGTCATATATTTATCTGCAGGCAGGTACTGTTTACCAATTTGATGCCATGGGTGTTGATGGAGGTAACAATGGCACGCTTTCAGATCCTTATCTTCGCTTGTATAGCCCGTCTGGTGCTTTGGTTTCATATAACGATGATGGAGGCGTTTCACTTAATTCAAGAATATTTTATACGCCAGCAATTTCTGGAAATTATAGTATGTCTGTCACGAGTGCTTCTTACGGCACAGGTTCATTCGATTTAATAGTTAATGCATCGCCAGTTACTGGGAGTGTTTTGATTGGCGAGAGCAGAAACGGGCTAATAGATTTCAACGGGGATATAGACCTCTATAGTGTATCCCTTACTGCTGGAGTTTCATATTCTTTTAGCATGAATGGCACCACACTTGTGGATCCTTACTTAGAGTTACTCGATTCTTATGGTGAAGTGGTTACTAGCGATGATGATTCTGGTTCGGGAATTAATTCCTTAATTACCTATACCCCCACCGCATCAGGCACTTATTATTTAGGAGCAAGAGAGTATGGTAACGATGCTGTAGGCACTTATTCCATTAACGTATGGCAAACACCGACAGTATCGATAGGGAATGCCACTGTTACTGAAAGTAACTCGGGCGCAGTTAATTTAACTTTTACTTTAACCCTATCAAATGTAAGTCCAGATAGAGTTAGTGTTGATATTGCTACTTATTCATCAACTGCAACTGCAGGATTAGACTATCTTGGAAGAAATACTACAGTTACCTTTGCCCCAAATCAAACTACAGCTAGTTTTACCGTCTCAATTCTTGGTGATGATCTATTTGAACCAACTGAGATATTTCGAACTCAGATAAGCAATCCATCTGGAGCTTCTCTGGGTACATCAATTGGTTATGGATACATTCTCGATAACGACTCTCCGTTTGCTAGTGGTCCAACGGATCCATATCTAGGTTATCAGTGGTATTTATATCCGACTACAGGCATCAATGTATTTCCAGTTTGGCAAGAATACTCTGGGCAGGGGGTAAGAGTAGCTGTCTTTGATCAAGGTATTGACTCTACACACCCAGATTTACGAGGAAACTTACTTACTAATTTTGGACGAAATGCATCTAATCTAGGGGTAGGTGGATCACCCATTTATTCAACCGATAATCATGGAACTATGGTTGCGGGAGTTATTGCCGCACAAATGAATGGAATAGGAATTGTAGGCGTAGCCTTTGATGCGGGTTTAGTGAGTATCTATAGCCCCCTTACATTTGCTAGCATGAACTCTGGCATTGTTAACGCATATTCATATGCTGCTAATTTTGATGTAATTAATGATAGCTGGGGGTATGCAAATGGGTTTACTTCTGGAGTTACATGGGCGTTTTATGATAATTTCCTCTCCCCCAATTTCTCTGCAGCTGGTGCTGCGCTAGCTAACTTAGCCTCTACAGGTAGAGATGGATTAGGTACAGTTGTAGTTCAATCTGCTGGAAATAGCTTCACTGTGGGAGATGACACTAACTTACACAATTTTCAAAATAGTCAATTTATCATTACAGTTGCAGCGACTGATTATTTTGGTGATGCTACAAGTTATAGTTCTCCTGGCGCATCTATTTTAATTGCGGCTCCAGGCGGTGGTGGAGCTGATCCGATTAGTAATATTCTAACAACAGATCGTGTTGGCGCCTCTGGTAATAGCGCTAATAACTATATCTATACTGCTGGCACATCTTTTTCTGCACCATTAGTTTCAGGAATTATTGCTTTAATGCTTGAGGCAAACCCTAACCTAGGATACCGAGATGTGCAGGAAATATTGGCCTATTCGGCAAGAAAAATATCCAATACATCGAACACATGGGAGTACAACGGAGCTTCAAATTGGAATGGTGGTGGATTACATTATGATTCGCTTACGCATAATCTAGGATTCGGGCTTGTTGACGCCACAGCGGCTGTACATTTAGCCAAAACTTGGTCATCTGTCCCCAATACCTTTGCCAATAGAGTGCAAATTCAGAGTACTCATTCTGTAAATGTGCAAATTCCCGATGCATCCCCTCTTTCAGGAGCTTTTGACTCAATTTATGTCTCACAAAATATGGATATAGAAAGAGTAGAGGTTACTTTGAACGTTACCCATTCTTTTATTGGAGATTTGAGTGTTTTGTTGATTTCCCCAAGCGGAACTTCTAGTTTTTTAATGTGGCGACCACAACAAAATGCATTAAGTGCCTTTGGATCTAGTCAAGATGATATTCACTTTACATTCGATACTGTATTAAATTGGGGTGAGAATTCATACGGAAGCTGGGGTTTGTATATTGCCGACAATGCTTCAGGAGACTTTGGAACCTTTGATTCTTGGACTTTAAATATCATTGGTAAGTCAGACTCTAACAATGACACATACGTATATACAGACGAATATTCATCAGTTTATAGAGATTCAACTGCAAGAGGCATACTTTCAGACTCAAGTGGTATCGATGCAATAAACTGTGCAGCATGCAGTTCTAGTGTATACCTTGATCTCAGCTCAGGAAGTATAAGTACTGTTGCTGGCAGTCCCTTTCTTATTGACGCAAATACAGTCATCGAAAATGCTTTTGGTGGAGACTCTAGTGACACTATTTTAGGAAATTCGATTACTAATTATCTCGAAGGAATGCGTGGCAATGACACTATCGATGGCGGTGCTGGCATCGATACAGCAGTCTTCACGGGCGCTTCTAGTAGCTATGCCTTAACTCTTGGCGCTTCTAATTCAACGGTAGCTGATAGCACCGCCAACCGTGACGGTACCGATACCCTCACCAATGTCGAACGCCTCAGATTTACCGACCGCAATATCGCCCTTGATGTTAAAGAAGGCGAGTACGCTGGCATGGCTTATCGGATGTACAAAGCAGCACTCAATCGAGAGCCTGATTGGCAAGGCCTGGGAGATTGGATAGCTGTCCTTGATAAAGGATACGATAGGATTACTGTCTTGGCTGCTGGCTTTACAGGAAGTGATGAATTTAAAAATACCTATGGCACACTCTCTAATGGCGAATTTGTTAATTTACTTTATAACAATGTCCTAGGAAGAGGGCCAGACCCAGATGGTTTTAATGCTTGGGTCAGCGCCATAGAGCAAAGAGGGGCTTCTCGTGAACTGGTTCTTTTTGGCTTTTCAGAATCAGTGGAAAACGTTCAATACTCAACAGGCCTTATTGGCCAGGGTATGCCATATATTGAGCATCTGGGGTAGCAATTTAGGTGTCTCTTAAGTCTTTTTTTGTCTGACTCTAAGTGCGGCTTCATCTGGACTCATTCCGGCTTTAATTCTTAGCCTGAATGGCTCACTAGGTATACCGAGATCTTTTGCTGCTTCTGCAATTGATTTATAGGTTTTGCCATTCACGTCAATACTGACCCCAGTAAACTTTTTAGTTTGAGGAGGCGGAGCAATATCAAAGGCTTGCTCTAAAGACCAGCCTTTTGACTTAAATCTTTCATGGACTAGCTTGTAGTCCTTCCTTAGCGCCTTAGCTGCATCGCTTATGCTTGTGTATTGAATACCAGAAAGTACCACTGGTATCTCTTTACCCAACCAATTTTTCTCAACTAATCCTGCAGACTCTTCGGGTGACCATCTCAGCCGATTTATTCTCATATTGAAAACTTCGACATCAATGCCATAGTACTCGGCAGCCTGAGATCTACTGGGGAACCTTTTGCCGTCTATGGTTATCTCTTTTGATGTACCTAAAGCCCCACCAATGGCGGTGTTGTACCCCATCTTGATAGAGTTCCTATTGGCAATCTCAATAATTTCTTGATTCTGGAGTTCATCAAAGGATTTAGCATCAGATCGAATTAGGTGAACCTTAAAAGCATCTTCACCATACTTTCTAATAGCGTTGTATAGAGAGCTTTTTCTACCTCTTCTAGCTGCTGCAAAGTGGGATCGCAATCTCTTATCAATAGTGCCGATGGTAATTCCTACATATTCCTTGGAGTTCACTGTATTGGTGACTAAGTACAACTTATATCCACCAGTATCAGGAATAGGCTCTATCCCTGAGATAGTTTGTCGAGTTGTTTTCCAGTTGGTCTTTCTAGCATGACCCTCAAAATTTCTGAATCGAGGTGGAGCAGGACTGACTCCTAAGGCTTCCTCAGTTGTCCAGCCCCGTTTTATTCTTCTTTGGAGGATGGAGGCTTTAGTACCAAACTTCTGAGCAAGGCTTTCAATTGACGGGTAGGTTAAACCATTAAATTGGATCGATTTAGCAGCAGGACTACAGCGAGGATGAAGGTTTCCTTCAAAAGCATCTTCAATAGAGTAGCCCCTTTGAATTCTTGCTCTGATTGTGCTTGGATCAAGCTTTAATGCTTCACAGGCTTCTTTAATTGTGGGGTATGAGACACCATTAATTACAACTTTATTACCATGACCTTTTCTCTTACGGTGCGCCAATCCTACTGCTTCTTCTGGTGTCCAGCCATCCCTCAATCTTCTTCCAATGGAAGAGGTATTTAATGAAAATGCATGGGCTAATTCTGCAATTGAAGAATATGTTTTACTGTTACATTTAATTTCAATTGAGCGCATCTGAATTAGTAATTAAATTGATCAAAAGTTAAGGTAAACATATTTCTTGCAACCTTACCAATACTGTAATAGTCGCTTAAAATTGACACTGTAGCAACTTTCGGAAGACATTTATGCCAACTTACCTCACCAGAGAGCAAATCCAAGAGCGGATCAAAGCTCTACCCAAAAATCCGAAATATCTCACTAGAGAACAGATTGGGCAGTATTTTCAAGAGCTGGCTAACCCTCCCAAGAGACCAAAGAATGTTGTGTGGAGCTAAGCTCAGGGGTAAGGATGCCCATTGTAAGAAGCATGCCTTGCTTGGACGGTCTAGATGCTCTTTGCATGGGGGACTTTCTCCAAAGGGGTCTGACCATTGGAACTACCAGGGCAAGGGCTGTACCAAAGAAGAACGTCAACGATCTGTGGAGACCAATACTTACATTAATCTACTAAAGCAGCTGGCAATTAGCCTTGGAATGATTGAAGCTAAGAGGTAGTCTTTATTACGATGTTTAGCCATTTTTGGACATATCTTTGCAGGCTAAAACGCTAGCCTATGGATGCTTAAAAATACACCCTATATGTTCAGGGTTGCCATGTTCTCTATTTGTACCCACTAGTAGATGAATGAATGGAAAGCCATCTCATGAGTCTAAAAAGTGGTGATGACACCGCCAATACCTATGCACTATTATTTCCTTCGGGATCTACACAATTGCTAACTTTATAGTTTTTTAAGAAAAAGGTATCAGCAGTATCGTCAACGGCTGGAGTAGCAGATGCCAGCAGGCTTAGTAGGGCAATTCCTCCTCATCAGCTGCTATCGTCATAGTATTGACAGTATCAGCAATACTCTTATGAACGAATACATTTTTAGATTTTCCATCTACTCTTTTTGACCGCTTTACGAAGCCAAGGCTATTCAGAATCTTTGCTACTCGCATTTGGTGGCCCGCATGAATACCCTTTTTATCCAGCTCAATCACGTCAAGCAGGATTTGGTTTGTTGTCACAAACCCCTCGCAGTTAATTTCCGTACCGTATTGAGGAATGAGGTTTTTATTGGTAAGCCACTCTTGAACAACCTCAAACCAAGCATCAATAATCAAATGGTTGCTTTGGTTTTCTTTCGCTAATCTTTCGGCATCTTCCCATTGCACTCCCGTAAAGGTATCTCTGGCCTCTGCCCATAGCTGCAGATGGTCTTCTCTGATCTTTGCCACATTTACTTTGCCAACCGTTACAGGTAGCCAGCGTCTGTTGCCAGTTTGGTCTGCCAAGAACTCCTCTTGATTGGTTGTGCCGATAAGTACAATCCTGCGTGGGAATGTCGTGGAAAACTCTTTAAATTTTGGCGTCCAGATTTCATGGGTTCTGGTTACAAATGCTTTAATGGTTTCTATATCTCTGGTATTTAAACCTCGCAATTCACTAATTTCTCCTAGTAGCCGACCACGCATTTTTCTAGCTAGATCATCTTCTTTTTCATTTAGGCTAATTTCAGTAAAAAAATCAGGGTGAGGGCAGATGGCTGCCACGCCAGTAGACTTTCCAGCCCCTTGGCTGCCAACTAATATTGGAACCATATCAGCCTTTATAGCGGGATGTAATACCCGCCCTGCAAGGGCAGACCATAGGTAGCGTGAAACAGCCCTTGTGTATTCGCTGTCAGCAACACCGAAGTACACCGTGAGGAATGTATCTATTCTTGACTCGAAATCCCACGATGGAACCACTTTTGTTAACCATTCTATGGCTGAATCAAACTTATGATCCTTGGCTATATAAAAGACCGCATCTCTTATAAGTTCACGTCCCACCCTTTTAAGGCCTAAGTTCTCTAGTTTTATCCGCAATTCGGTATAGTCTTCGTCACGAAATGATCTCCATTGATTCTTCCCTAATTCAGAAAACATAATTTCATCTCTGAATTCATCAAATCTAATTTCAATTCCAATGGACTCAAATCTGCCAATAGCTTTGGTTACCGAGGTAATAGTAGCCGAGGCATCTTGCTTGACCTTGGCCATATCTTTCTTGTTTTTAGCTGATTCTGTAGTGTTGACTGTTTGAAGCTGCGGTAGTAAATTATCAGTTGTCATATTAGTTTTTCCGTAGTTAAAAGCCTCGTTTGCAGCGGGGCTTTTTTCTTTCTCATTGATTTTTCATGCTCTCAGCCCAATTTCGGACATCTTTAAGATGCCAGACTTTGACTGTTTTAGAGAGTGTTATAGGCTTTGGAAATCGCCCTTGAGCTATCCATAGATTGATTGATGACTTAGAGAGGGTTGTTAATTTTGATACATCCCTGATCCGCAAAAGCTGGTCATCAGATTCCATTACATGTTCAGTATTGTTCATCTTCGCACATCCTTTCTTAAAAAATAGAAGATGTGTTTATGATGATTTATAGGTGTTTATTTGTCCTTCAAGAAGGGTACTTATTGCCCATTTTTTCTATCTTGGATAAGATGATTAACAGTCCCTTCTTTGTATTGCCTAACCCAGTCACCATAAGTTTTTCTGGGAAGGCTGTAGCCATTACTCTCCATAATTCTTGCTATAACCTTATGCCTTGGGAATGCTGCCTGACCGTTGATTTTCTTATGCTCTTTGATAAGTTCAATGCACAAACTTTTTCTTTCCCAATCGGTAGGGTTATTTGGCAATTTCTCGCCAGGGTTAAATGAATGGATCAGGAGCATGTATTGCTTTAAGAAATGAAGCACCCCATCAAAGGAAAAGGTAACGATAATATTCAGCCTCCAAGGTACTTGATTTGAGGCTTCATATTTAACGAAATTAAGCTTTGCTTCGTCAGAATCAATCCTAAATTTTTCCACTACTTCTTTCATTGAAGTATCAATATTTGGGTTTTCCCAAGGATAGTCATCAATAAATTTGAGAAGGATCTCGCAATAATCGCAAATTAGATCGCCCAGTTTTTGCTCAACCCCATGCCTTAAATGGTATTTATTCACTAGGAATAGAAAGCGGTTGTAGTCGTACTGAAGTTGCGGAAGATCAAAGTTCTTCAATATCACTTGTTTTGTTTCATGAATAATTTTGGGAGTAGGAATGTGTTCCTTGCCCGCCATACGAAATACACCGCCCATGAATATCTCCTGCAGATATCCTGCAAAAAAAAATACACCCAGAGAATGCAGAAATTCTTTTTCGCCTCGTCAGGCTAGGGTGTTTTGATAGTTTAAGCTGCCTTACGCTCAGCTTCCAATTGAATTACATTGCCCCACGATCCTGTCAGACAATAATCTTCCCAGTCTTTCATTAGCCTTTTGCGATGCTCAAGCAGGTCTCCACGTCTGTAGGCAGCCTCTACTTGATTGGCGACAGCATGAGCAAGTGCCTTTTCAGCGACTTCTGGACTATGAGTCGTCTCTTCAGATACCCAATCTCTAAAACAGGATCTGAAGCCATGCACGGTAATTTCAGGGTTAATTTTTCTAAGCATCATTGCCATTGCCATATTTGATAGTGGTTCACCATCTCTTGAAAACAAGTATTTGCTATTTGGGTCTAGAGATTTGGCTATAGCCAGAATTTCAGAAGAACGTTTTCCTAGCGGAATTCTGTGTTCACGTTTGGCTTTCATTCTGCCTGCTGGAATAACCCATAATCCATCTTCTGATATTTCACTACTCAGACCATTGAGAACTTCGCCAGAACGATTGGCATTAAGAATTAAGAACTCAAGTGCTAATGCTGCTACACCATCTTTCTCTCTTAGGATATTTAGGAAGATTGGTATTTCCTTGTAGGGTAAAGCAGGGTGGTGCTTAACTGGTGTAATTCTTGTTGGCTTTGGAAGTATTGTTTCAAGATGACCCTTCCAAGTTGCTGGGTTTAAACCGCTTCTTAATTTTCTAGTGGTCGCTGATGCAAGGATCCATTCAATTCGCCCACGAAGGCGAGATGCGGTTTCGGTCTTTTTGTACCAAATTGGTGTCAAGATATCTAAGATGTCTTGCGTATCAATCTCATCTATGAATTTTTTACCTATGATTGGATTGGCATAGGTATCAATAGTATTGAACCATTGATCTATATGCTTTGAATTCTGCCATTCAGCTTTCTTGGCTTCAATGCATTCCTTTGCATAATCCTTGAACAGCGGTTGATTAAGCTCTTTTGAGGCTGTTTCAGCTCTCCAGTAGGCTTTAGGCTTGCTTCCCTGTAAAAGTTCACTCCTTAAAGTAATTGCTCTTTTTCGAGCCTCTTTAAGGCTGATTGAGGGATATGCACCAAGAGATAGGTCTAAACGTTTCCCCCCAAAGAGGTATCTAAATACCCAATACCCACCCCCTTTGCCCTTAACATTTAGGTTAAGTCCAGTAGTAGCAGCATCGGTATAACGCCCAGACTGCTTAATATTTTTGATAAATGCATCTGTAAATACTGTTTTCACACAAGCTCCTTTAAGGTTTATGGCTCCCCACATTCACCACACAAAATGCGTGATTAGCGGTGAAACCTATAGGTCTCTAAGGTAACTTTTTGAATTATTTAGGCACAGTCAAAAGGGTACTTATTGCCCATTTTTCCCCACCCTATATTGGATTTTGATTACTCAACAACCCTCTAGACTGCTCAATAACTCTCAAGAAG
>CAJARE010000209.1 GCA_903944255.1 uncultured beta proteobacterium | reverse complement strand
AGGCACAAACCTAGGGAAATGAACCAGCGAGCCTCTAGGAGTAGGCGGGGCATCCTGCCCTGCCCGGCATTATGTGGGGGCTGAGGAATCTGAGGCTTCGGGTATGCGGTTCTTGCCATGTTCTTCCGATTGTAAACAAGCAAACCTATAATTTGCATATGAATACAAATACACCCAAACACTCTAAAGTACTAATTCTCGGTTCTGGACCTGCTGGCTATACAGCAGCCGTTTATGCCGCCAGAGCCAATTTAAACCCTACCCTCATTACTGGCCTTGCTCAAGGCGGCCAATTGATGACCACTACGGATGTAGAAAACTGGCCTGCTGACCCCGATGGCGTTCAAGGCCCCGAACTCATGGATCGCTTTTTAAAGCATGCCGAGCGCTTTAATACTGAGATCATTTTTGACCATATTCATACTGCAGCCCTTACAGAAAAGCCAATTCGTCTGGTAGGTGATTCTGGAACCTACACCTGCGATGCCTTAATTATTTCCACTGGCGCTTCTGCTCAATATATTGGCTTACCGAGCGAGGAAGCATTCATGGGTCGCGGGGTTTCTGGTTGCGCAACTTGTGATGGCTTCTTTTATCGCAATCAAGATGTATGCGTAGTGGGTGGTGGCAATACTGCAGTTGAAGAAGCGCTTTACCTAACCGGTATTGCAAAAAAGGTTACCGTGATTCATCGTCGCGATAAGTTCCGCGCTGAACCCATCCTGAATGATCGCCTCATGGCAAAAGTAGCCGAAGGAAAAGTGGAGCTCAAACTCAACTGCACACTCGATGAAGTTCTTGGCGATGACAAAGGTGTGACGGGTGTGCGCATTAAAAAACAAGATGGCAGCACCGAAGACATCGCAGTCACTGGCGCCTTTATCGCAATCGGCCACAAACCCAATACCGAGTTATTTATTGGCCAACTTGAAATGAATAATGGCTATATCAAAACTCACTCGGGTCTGGAGGGCAATGCTACTGCTACTAACATTGCTGGTGTATTCGCATCAGGTGACGTACAAGATCACATTTACCGTCAAGCCATTACCAGTGCTGGCACAGGATGCATGGCCGCATTAGATGCACAACGTTATTTGGAAACTTTGTCGTAAGTGTCAGTTGATTGAGCAATAAAAAACGCCTAGCAGTGCTAGGCGTTTTTAGTTTTACGTTCTTATCTCTTAACGACTTACCACCGGCAAGAGTGGCACGATAAGCAATGCCACGATATTAATGATCTTAATGAGTGGGTTCACCGCAGGGCCTGCAGTGTCTTTGTAGGGATCGCCTACAGTGTCACCCGTCACTGCTGCTTTATGCGCATCAGAACCTTTACCGCCGAAGTTACCTTCTTCGATATATTTCTTTGCATTATCCCAAGCGCCACCACCGGTGCACATTGAGATCGCTACAAACAAGCCGGTCACAATTGTTCCCATCAATAGACCACCCAATGCTGCTGGTCCCAATAAGAGTCCAACCGCAATTGGAGCAACTACTGGCAGAAGCGATGGAATGATCATTTCTTTAATCGCAGCAGAAGTGAGCATATCAACTGCTTTACCGTATTCAGGTTTAGCAGTGCCTTCCATAATTCCAGGAATGTCACGGAACTGGCGCCTTACTTCTTCAACCACAGCACCTGCACAGCGACCTACCGCTTCCATTGCCATGGCACCAAACAAGTAAGGAATCATGCCGCCGATGAACAGGCCAATGATCACCATGTGATTAGACAGATCAAAAGAAACTTGTTGGCCAATGCCTTCTAGTGCATGGGTATAGTCAGCAAAGAGCACTAAGGATGCGAGACCAGCAGAGCCAATCGCGTAACCTTTCGTCACTGCTTTAGTAGTGTTACCGACTGCATCTAATGGATCGGTAATATCGCGCACCGATTGTGGCAGGCCAGCCATTTCTGCGATACCACCTGCGTTATCAGTAATCGGTCCATAAGCATCCAATGCAACCACGATTCCTGCCATCGATAACATCGCAGTAGCTGCAATTGCAATGCCGTATAAACCGGCAAGCCAATATGCGGCATAAATCGCTGCACACACAAACAACACTGGATAGGCAGTGGACTTCATAGAAATGCCTAAGCCCGCAATGATATTAGTGCCATGACCTTTAGTAGAAGCCTCAGCAATATGCTGAACAGGTTTGAACTGGGTACCAGTGTAGTACTCGGTAATCCATACCAATGCAGCAGTCAATACCAGGCCGACCACTGTGGCACCAAATAAACGCCACTGACTTCCCGGAATGCCCAATGCGTCATCAGGCATGATGAAGTTCGTCACAAAGTAGAAGGCAATGAGTGACAAACCACCTGCAATGATCAAGCCCTTATACAAGGCGGGCATTACATTCCTCATGCCAGGTGTCGCTTTTACAAAAGAGCAACCAATAATGGAAGCAATGATCGAGACGCCGCCTAAGACCAATGGATAAACAATAGCGGCTATGGGGGCCCCAGTCACTACTAAGGAACCAAGCACCATTGTCGCAATCAAAGTCACCGCATAGGTTTCAAATAAGTCTGCAGCCATACCAGCACAGTCACCTACATTGTCACCAACGTTATCTGCGATCACTGCTGGATTACGTGGATCATCTTCCGGAATACCTGCTTCTACCTTACCGACCAAGTCAGCACCAACGTCAGCACCTTTAGTAAAGATACCGCCACCTAAACGGGCAAAGATTGAAATCAAGGAAGAACCGAATGCCAAACCAATCAAAGGATGCAGCACATCTGAAAGATCTTGACCAGCACCAATGGACACTAGGAACATAAAGAACAAGCCAACACCAAGAAGCCCCAGTCCCACTACCAACATGCCAGTAATAGCGCCACCTTTAAAGGCCACGTTGAGTGCTTCGTTCATGCCCTTGGTAGCAGCTTCAGCTGTCCGCACATTGGCGCGAACTGAGACATTCATACCAATAAATCCACAAGCACCAGACAAAACTGCTCCCACTACAAATCCGAGTGCAGTCGCAAAGTCCAGAAAAAGTGCCATCAGAACAGTGATCACTACTCCAACAATGGCAATGGTTTTGTATTGGCGAGACAGGTAGGCCGCTGCCCCCTGCTGAATAGCCTCTGCAATTTCTTGCATCTTGGCATTTCCGGTACTTTGCTTCAAAATCCAGCCGCGCATCACAAAACCGTAAATCACGGCCAGTACACCGCAAGCTAAGGCAAAATACAAGCCTAAAGTCACATTACTCATGCTTGAACTCCCTAAAGTTGATCTTTTTTGTTTTGTATATCTAATGCTTAGGTCGACCCAGTTTTGAAAGCTTTAAACTAGGGTCTTTAAGCTGTAACAGTATGTAACAGAATCACCCCTAAGACCTCCGGCAGGGATCAGGGTATTTACTAATCATTATTCGGAGTATTTATGAGTCTCGACAACGTCAAGCCAGGCAAAAAGATCCCTGAGAGCTTCAACGTCATTATTGAAATCCCAATGAATGCGGATCCAATCAAGTATGAGGTAGACAAGGAAAGTGGCGCGATTTTCGTTGACCGATTCATGGGTACCGCAATGCACTACCCCTGTAATTATGGTTACATCAATAAAACCATTGCAGGCGACGGCGATCCAGTAGACGTTCTTGTGATCACCCCCTTTCCACTCATTCCTGGAGTAGTAGTGAGTTGCCGTGCAATTGGCTTACTCAAAATGGAAGATGAGGCTGGTCAAGACGCAAAATTATTGGCCGTTCCAGAAGATAAGATTTTGCCTATCTATACTCACTGGCAAAAACCTGAAGATATCAACCCATTACGCTTAAATCAAATCCAACACTTTTTCGAGCACTATAAAGATCTCGAACCAGGTAAATGGGTAAAGATACATGGTTGGGGGGGCGTTGCCGATGCCCATCAAGAAATTCTAGAAGGTATTGAGCGCTACCAAAAAGAACATGCTTAATTTGTTTTGTATTCTTTTTTTAACTCTTCGCCTTTGTGATTCGAAGTGAGCTCGCAGAAAATTGCCATGGCCCAAATCAACCCACTCCTGGGTGATTTAGCTGGCAATGCACAACTCATTCACAAAGCTGCTCTAGAGGCCTATACCCAGGGAGCTAAGCTAGTAATCACGCCCGAGCTCTCGCTCACGGGCTACCCTCCAGAAGACTTATTGCTGCGCCCTGCTTTTATTGAAGCTGCTGAGCATGAGCTCGCTTTACTCATGCAGCAATTAGCATTACATGCTGATCTCACAGTCATAGTAGGCCACCCTCAGAAAACCGCTCTTGGCTTACAAAACTATGCCTCTGTATTACGTGGCGGCAAAGTGATCGCAGGCTATGCAAAACAAGAATTGCCCAATCATGAAGTATTTGATGAAGTACGTTATTTTGTGCCCGGACATGAAGCTTGTGTTTTCGAATGTGAAGGAATTCGATACGGCTTAATTTTGTGCGAGGATGCTTGGCATACTGGCCCAGCAATGCAAGCGCATACTGCTGGAGCACAAATATTACTTGTCCCTAATGCCTCGCCCTATCACTTGAAAAAAGAAGCTTTACGTATTGAGGTACTTCGCCAACATATTTCGCTCACTAAGATGCCTTTGGTCTATGTCAATGCAGTAGGCGGCCAAGATGAACTGGTATTTGATGGTGGCTCATTTGCTTTAAATAGCCATGGTGAAGTAGTCATGGCAATGCCTCAGTTTGAAGCTGGACTTGGTATCGTTGCTATCAATTCAGCTGCTCAGTTAGAAAAGGGGTTCATCACACCGCCGCAAAGCGTTGAGGCTCAGGCTTACCAGGCACTCGTTTTGGGCGTGCGCGACTATGTGAATAAAAATCGTTTTCCAGGCGTCATCATCGGCCTGTCCGGTGGTATTGATTCTGCTTTAGTGCTTGCCATTGCTGTAGACGCCTTAGGGGCCGACAGGGTTCGTGCTGTAATGATGGCCTCTCGCTACACAGCTGATATCTCTTGGATTGATGCTCGTGAACTAGCCCAGAATTTAGGCGTTCAGTATGATGAAATTCCTATCGGCGGGCCCGTGGATGCTCTTGAGCAGTCTTTATCCGAGCAATTTAGCGGCTTAAAAGTAGATGCTACTGAAGAGAATATTCAGGCGCGCGTGCGCGGCACTCTTTTAATGGCACTCTCTAATAAAACGGGGCGCCTAGTTCTAACGACTGGCAATAAAAGTGAAATGGCTGTGGGCTACTGCACCTTGTATGGTGATATGGCTGGTGGCTTTGCTGTCATTAAAGATATTGCTAAGACCTTGGTCTATCGCTTATGCGCTTATCGCAACCAAATTGCACCCGTCATTCCAGAACGCATCTTGACACGTGCTCCTTCTGCTGAATTAAGGCCTGATCAAACCGATCAAGATAGCCTTCCTTCTTATGAGGTTTTAGATGGCATTGTTGAGCGCTATATGGAGCAAAACCAATCGATTGCGCAAATGATTGCTGCTGGATTTGATGCAGACAGCGTTGAAAAAGTCACCCGCCTAATTAAACTCAATGAATATAAGCGTCGTCAGGCGCCTCCCGGTGTTCGCGTTACTACCAGAGCTTTTGGCCGTGACTGGCGCTACCCCATCACCTCTCAATTTAGGGCTTAATAGCAAAAAAATGCCAATTTTGTTATGCCCATCCAGTTCTAGGTATGATTACTGTATTAGGGGGAAGAAATGAAATTAATTACATCAATCATTAAACCGTTTAAGCTCGATGAAGTTCGTGAGGCATTGGCTGAAGTGGGTGTTACTGGCTTAACGGTCACTGAAGTCAAGGGCTTTGGCCGTCAAAAAGGTCATACCGAACTCTACCGTGGCGCAGAATACGTCGTTGACTTTTTGCCTAAGGTCAAAGTGGAAGCTGTTGTTCCAACAGATCGCTTAGAAGTAGCCATTGAAGCCATTACCAAAGCTGCGCGTACTGGAAAAATTGGGGATGGAAAGATATTCGTTACTGCAATAGAACAAGTCATTCGTATTCGCACTGGCGAAATGAACGAATCAGCCGTTTAATACATTAACGTAGCTGAGAATCGTTTGAGTTTAGAGGTTGGGGCTGGGGTTGTGGCTGTGCTTGTGGCTGAGAGAGCTCAGCCGCTTCCAACACAATGGTTTTACCATTCAGATTCACTGGGCGCACCTTAGCACCCTGGAAATACAAATCTACCTGATTTAAGTCCGCAGTGAGCACCTTCAGTGGTGGCTTTCCATATACGCTGACTCCTACGCCTGGCTCAAGCTGCTTATTCTGAAGTTTTCCTAAGGCGTCAATCACACAAACTACCTGTGCAGTCTTGGACTGTAAATACACCATATCCCCGCCTTTTTTCGGTGCATCTGGCTTGTAGCTTGCAGGCGAAGGATCTACGGCTGGGCAATCTGTAGAGGGGGCTGCCGCCACAGTGGCAACTGGAGCTGCTGCAGGAATAGGAGCACTGGCCTTCTCATCCGCCATGGGGGGAGCAGCTGCTGGAGATTCGACCGGTACTGGCGGTGTTAAGACGAGCTCCTCTTTTGGTGGCTCTGGAAAAAACAAAGGGCGTAAATTAACGATCGAGAACACTACAGCTGCTGCCACACTT
>CAJARE010000208.1 GCA_903944255.1 uncultured beta proteobacterium | reverse complement strand
TGGGGTTCTGGGTGTTAGTCTCAGGAATGCGACAATTATGCTTTAGCAATTTAAATACTCAATAACTGTATCAGTATCCGAATCAGCATGACGGCTAAACCAGAACAAAAATATCCCTTAACTCCTGAAGTCTTTGCTGCACTTGAAGTCACGAAACGTGGCTGTGATGAGCTATTAGTTGAGGCAGATTGGGTGCAAAAATTAGCACGCAGCCAAGCTACCAAGACTCCCTTACGCATCAAGCTGGGTTTAGATCCTACGGCTCCTGATATTCATCTTGGGCATACCGTTGTTTTAAATAAATTACGACAGTTACAAGACTTAGGTCATACAGTGATTTTCTTGATCGGAGATTTCACCAGCATGATAGGTGATCCATCGGGCCGCAATGTAACTCGTCCACCATTGACGCCTGAAGAAATTGCGATCAATGCAGATACTTACTATCGTCAAGCTAGTATGGTGCTTGATCCTTCTAAAACAGAGGTGCGCTACAACAGTGAGTGGTCTGATCCTCTCGGTGCACGCGGCATGATTCAATTGGCTGCTAAACATACTGTAGCAAGGATGCTAGAGCGTGATGATTTTACAAAGCGTTATCGCAATGGCATTCCTATCTCTATCCATGAATTTCTATATCCGCTGATGCAAGGCTATGACTCAGTTGCACTCAAAAGTGATTTAGAGCTTGGCGGTACTGACCAAAAATTCAATTTACTAGTTGGGCGTGAGCTCCAGCGTGAATATGGTCAGGAACCTCAATGCATTTTGACTATGCCTTTATTGGTTGGTTTGGATGGCGTTGAGAAGATGAGTAAATCTAAGGGTAATTACATCGGTATTAGTGAGCCTGCTGGCGATATGTTTGGCAAACTCATGAGTATCTCGGATGATTTGATGTGGAATTATTTCACCCTACTCTCATTCCGCCCAATGTCAGAAATTGATTTGATGAAGCAAGAAGTTGCAGCCGGTAGAAATCCACGCGATTGCAAAGTGCTGCTTGCACAAGAAATCGTGGCACGTTTTCATTCACAAGCTGCTGCCGAGAAAGCTTTAGAAGACTTTAATCATCGTGCCAAGGGCGGCGTCCCAGATGACGTTCCGGAAGTGAGTTTGACTGGAGCCCCTATGGGGGTTGCTCATTTCCTCAAGGCTGCAGGCCTTGTACCGTCTAGTTCTGAGGCTAATCGTAATATCGAACAGAACGGCGTAAAAATTGATGGTGTGACGATCAGCGATAAGCAGCTCAAGATTGAGACTGGTTCTTACTTAGTGCAGGTAGGTAAGCGTCGCTTTGCTAAGGTAACACTCAGCTAATTGTGCTACAGATCTAAGCTGGTGTTATTGCTCGGTGGCGTTAATCCGAAGTGTTCATAAGCCTGGCGGGTTGCTATTCTGCCGCGCGAGGTTCTCTGGAGATAGCCCTGTTGAATCAGATAGGGCTCTAAGACATCTTCAATTGTGTCGCGCTCTTCACCAATGGCGGCAGCTAAATTATCAATACCTACGGGGCCGCCATCAAACTTGTGCAAGATTGCTTCCAAGAGCTTTCGATCCATGACATCAAAGCCGCTTGGATCTACATCCAGCATTTTCAAGGCAGCATCAGCCATTGCTTTAGTGATGGTGCCAGTTCCTTTAACTTCAGCATAGTCGCGTACTCGACGCAGTAAACGGTTGGCAATTCTCGGGGTACCGCGTGCACGCTTGGCAATTTCTACTGAACCTTCGGGGTCAATAGTAGCCTTAAGCAGATTGGCCGAGCGGTTAATAATTTTAGTGAGTTCTTCCGTTGTATAAAACTCAAGTCTGGCAACGATACCAAAGCGATCGCGCAAGGGATTGGTGAGCATGCCTGCGCGAGTAGTAGCGCCAATGAGTGTAAAAGGCTTGAGATCAATTTTGACACTGCGTGCTGCGGGACCTTCGCCAATCATGATGTCTAAGCTGTAATCTTCTAGCGCTGGGTACAAAATCTCTTCTACAACAGGAGAGAGGCGATGAATCTCATCAATGAAGAGCACATCATTGGTTTCAAGATTGGTTAATAAGGCTGCTAGATCTCCAGGTCTATCTAAAACGGGGCCGCTAGTCTGACGTAAATTGACTCCTAGTTCGCGGGCGATGATATGCGCTAAGGTAGTCTTTCCAAGCCCGGGTGGTCCAAAGAGTAGTACGTGATCTAGCGCTTCTTGGCGCGCTCTCGTGGCGGTAATAAAAATTTCTAGTTGGGCGCGCGCTTTGGTTTGACCAACATACTCATCGAGTTGTTTTGGCCGTAGTGCTCTTTCAAATACAGCTTCAGCATTGCCTGCAGCGCCGCTAACAATGCGATCATTGCCTTGGGGCAAATCTTCAGGAATAGCGCTCAGGTCGTCAGTGTGAATTGCCATGCTGCCAGTTTAGTGCCGTTTGCTTATTTAGGCCTTAGATAGATACTTTAAGCCCATCCGAATACCATCGGATACGCTAGTGTCGGCTGGGATTTGTTTGAGGGCTAATAGTGCTTCCTTTTCGGAATAGCCCAAAGCCAATAGCGCTTGTAGAACTTCGCTACTCGCTTCAATGACTTGAGGTTTCCCATTGCCAATTCCCAGGTCTGGAGCTAGCTTGCCCTTGAGTTCTAAGCAAAGGCGTTCAGCAGTTTTTTTGCCAATGCCAGGTACTTGGGTCAAGCGTCCAGCCTCTTGCAGGGCAATAGCTTGTACTAACTCATTCACACTCATGCCAGAAAGTACTGCTAGGGCAGTACGTGATCCTACGCCACTAATCTTGATTAAAGCCCGAAAGGCTTGACGCTCTGTCTCAGTAGCAAAGCCAAAGAGTTGCTGAGCATCTTCACGAACCTGAAAGTGGGTTAGCAAGGTAATTTTTTGATTGACCTCTGGCAATTGATACAAAGTGCTCATTGGAACATCGATTTCATAGCCAACACCTTGGCAATCAACCAACAGTCTAGGGGGGTGTACTGAAACGAGAGTGCCTTGTATACGACCGATCATAGGAAGATCTTAACCTGTTTAATCAATTTACTTGGCGCGCTTCTTCGGGACGAGTGCTGCAGTAATAGCTTTTGGTATTTGAGCATGATGAGCCGCGCAGATGGCGACGCCTAGTGCATCAGAGGCGTCCGTACCTGGTGCACGATTTAGTCTAAGAAGCCGCTTCACCATTTCTTGAACTTGCGGTTTAGCAGCACGTCCAGTCCCTACAATTGACTGTTTGACCCGCAATGCACTGTATTCAGCCACAGTAAGTTTTTCTGAAACCAAGGCGGCAATGACAGCCCCTCTAGCTTGCCCTAACATCAGTGTAGATCGTGGATTCACATTGAGAAAGACTTCTTCAATGGCTGCAGCTTGAGGGTGATAGGTCTCAAGTACTTCCTTCATACCAGTGTAAAGAGCACCTAAGCGCTCAGGCAAACCCTTGGCAGGATCGCCACTTTCAATAGTTCCTGAGGCTACATAGGTCATCTTTTGACCATCAACATCAATCACACCAAATCCAGTCGTACGTAATCCAGGGTCGATTCCTATCCAGCGCATGAAGGCCTTATTTCTTTTAACTGACTTAGTGACGGAAATGGCGAGTGCCAGTAAAGACCATGGCAATACCATGTTCATTTGCTGCTGCAATGATCTCATCATCACGCATACTGCCGCCAGGCTGAATGGCACAGCTCGCACCGCCATTGACAACTACGTCT
>CAJARE010000207.1 GCA_903944255.1 uncultured beta proteobacterium | reverse complement strand
TTTTTCTTTCTTTCCTTACTGCCGCTCATACGCCTGATATGGCTGGGTATGCATGATGAGCTAGGCGCCAATCCAGTTGAATTCATTACGCGCTCTACGGGAACTTGGGCTTTAGTCTTTTTGTGCATCACTTTGGCTATGACCCCATTACGTCTTCTCACTGCGTCGACGATTTGGATTAAGCTGCGCCGGATGTTTGGCCTTTTCTGCTTTTTCTATGCATTACTCCATTTTCTGATCTGGATTTGGTTAGATCAAAATTTTGATCTACAGGCGATGGTCAAGGATGTCATTGATCGACCATTTATTACGATGGGCTTTATTAGTTTTGTATTTCTGATTCCTTTGGCCTTGACCTCTAATCAGCGGTCTGTTCGTTTGCTTGGAAAAAATTGGAATCTGTTACATCGATTAATTTATATCATTGCTTGTACAGCAATAACCCACTACTGGTGGCATAAGGCTGGTAAAAACGATCTTGAAACTGTCAGTATTTATGGCTTCATTATTCTTGTGCTGCTGGCCTTCAGAATCCCAATAATCAAGCGGTATTTCAAATAGATGCTTCTAAAGAGTCAGCTCAGGAATGGAGTTGAGACTTAGAAGATCTTTAGCAGTCTCGGGAGTGGCATTTAACCAGTCCTGAAATAATTCTGGCTTTAGCGGAACCACTGTCCGTTTCTCATCTTCAGGTTTATGAAAACGTCTCATAACAGGATGTTCATCTGCGCTAATAGTGAGCATCGAGAACGAGACGATTAACTCGCCTGTTTCTGGCTCAGTCCAGGTATCCCATATAGAGGCAATGGCCATAGGCTCTCCATTTAATTGCTTGATGGATGTTCGAACTGCTTTACCGGATTCGTAGTTGGGCTCATAAAAAGAATCTGCTAAAGCTAGTGCGAAATGGCGTTTAGCCCACGCTTTTTTATAGGAAGGCTTTTCAGTGACTGTTTCAGCTCTAGCGTTATAGGTCTTTCTGCCGAAATTCTCATCTTTTGCCCATGAGGGAATCAAGCCAAAGCGTGCCATACCAATCGCTGTGCGTAGAGTGCTATGGCTTTTAAGAACAATCGGTCCTGGGTAAGTAGGAAATACATCATGCGAGCTTGAGACAGGAAGATGAAGATCAAAATGGGATTTAACCCAGTCGATATTGACAGTGGTGAGATATTGAACACACATGACAACAGCGAATGTATCAGTTAGTTTTTAGGCAGCACTTCTTGAAGGAAGCGTGAAATATCCTTGAGTTCTTCATGGTTGACAGAGTGCTCCATAGGATATTCATTCCAATCAACCTGATAGCCCAAGTTTGCTAACAAAGAATGTGAGGCTTGCGCTCTGTCTAAAGTTACTACAGGATCATAAGTGCCATGGGCCATAAAAATAGGTGTACTTTGATTGGCAGAATGCTTTTCTAGATTCAGGGATAGCGCTAAGGGCAAATAGCCAGATAGTGCAATGATGCCAGCCAATTGATGGGGTAAGCGCAATCCAATATAGAGAGCCATTGCACAACCTTGTGAAAAACCAGCTAGCGCAATATGTCGATAATCTATACCACGCTGCACCTCACGCTCAATGAGCTCAATGATCGAGGCAGCAGAGCGTTTGATTCCTTCGGCATCCTCTTGATCCATGAGATTTCTGCCGATCATGTCGTACCAGGCTGGCATCACATAACCCCCATTAACGGTTACTGGCATACTTGGTGCGCTTGGGAATACGAAGCGAATTGCAGGATTTCCTGGTAAATGAAGCTCCGGAATAATAGGTACGAAATCATTGCCATCAGCCCCTAGTCCATGTAGCCATATGACTGAACAAGTAGGATTGGGGGAGGTCTCGAGTTCTATACAAGGCAACATGATTTGATTATCTCTTTAGATGTAGCGGGCAATAAAGACTTTATCGCCTCTCGGTTTGAGATCAATCCACACAAAGTGACCAGAACCGGGTGCAACATCAATGGATTCACCTTTGGTATTCCACATTGCTTCAAGGATGATGTCGTGGTTACCGACGGGTTCAATGATTTCTAATTTATCGCCTACTGCAAAGCGATTTTTAACATCAATTTTGACTCGTCCAGTAGTTTGATCGATTTCGATGACTTCACCAACGTACATGCTACGGCCAGATAAAGAGTGCCCTCTCATATAGAGTTGGTATTCCTTATCATGATGACGCTCATAAAAGCCATCGGTGTAACCACGATTGGCCAAGCCTTCTAAACTACCCAGAAGTGCTGGATTTAAAGGACGTCCAGCAACAGCATCATCAATTGCAGCCCGGTAAGACTGGCTGGTGCGCGCAACGTAGTAAGGAGATTTGGTACGACCTTCAATTTTGAAAGAGTCGACCCCCATTTTGGTGAGTCGTTCTATGTGCTCAATTGCACGAAGATCTTTTGAGTTCATGATGTAGGTACCATGCTCATCTTCTTCGATTGGCATGAGTTCACCTGGCTTACCACTTTCTTCAAGTAAGAAGACGTCGCCGCTAGCAGCCTCTTCCGCAGGCAGAACTTTGTAGTCCCAACGGCAGGCATTGGTGCATGCGCCTTGATTAGGGTCTCGGTGGGACATATACCCAGACAATAGGCAGCGTCCAGAGTAGGCCATACATAAAGCCCCATGAACAAATACTTCTAATTCCATTTCTGGACAGTCTTGTCTGACTTCCTCGATTTCATCAAAGGAGAGTTCGCGCGAAAGAATGACTCTGCTAATACCAACAGATCTCCAGAACTTAGCTGATGCACCATTTACGGTATTAGCTTGAACAGATAAATGAATTGGCATATCAGGCCAAGCTTCTCTAGCCATCATGATGAGACCAGGGTCAGACATAATGAGTGCATCTGGTTTTAGGTCCACAACAGGAGACATATCCTTAATATAGGTACGGGTCTTACCACCATGCGGTAAAACATTTGATACTAAGTAAAATTTCTTACCCAGTTTGTGAGCGGTATCAATGCCTTCTTGTAGAACTTCCATCTTGCCAAAGTCATTGTTACGCACTCGAAGAGAGTAGCGAGGTTGTCCAGCATAGATCGCATCCGCGCCATAATGAAAGGCGGTCTGGAGCATATTGAGGCTGCCGGCAGGGGCAAGAAGTTCTGGTGTTTTCATCATTTGCTTATTTTATGAGTTTTAGCGATTAAAGGAGTTGATCACCTCAGTAATGGCAAGTATGCGCTTGGCATCCTATATAGGGAGCTCTTCGATCAATTTCCCGCTGAGAACGGCAATTCTAGCCCCAAGGCCAATGGCAGCCTCATAGGCATCAATTCTGTTTTAATAATAGAACAATATTTCATAGGATGGAACGTAATGAATACTGCGTCAATCGATGTATTGATTAGTGAAGTAGGGCCCCGCGATGGTTTGCAATCGATTCAGTCCATCATGCCCACCTCTCAGAAGTGCGCTTGGATTGATGCTTTATACCGTGCTGGTCTCCGCGAAATTGAAGTGGCATCATTTGTGCCGGCCAAGCTACTACCTCAAATGGCAGATGCTGCACAAGTTGTGCAATATGCAAAAACACTTCCAGGTTTGATGGTAATGGCTTTGGTACCGAATTTAAGAGGGGCGCAAGCAGCTATTGAAGCAGGCGCTCATAAATTAACAATACCCGTTTCTGCGAGTGCTGCTCACTCATTAGCTAACGTGCGAAAAACCCGTGAGGAGATGATTGAAGAGGTCCGAAAAATTGTCGACTATCGAAATGCGCACGCGCCACAGGTTAAGGTTGAGGCAGGCATCGCTACTGCGTTTGGTTGCACTTTGCAGGGATTAGTTTCTGAGGATGATGTGATTTGGATGGCAGAGCAAGTGATTGCAGCGGGTGCTGATGAGTCTGGCTTATCTGACACCACTGGTTATGCAAATCCTGCCCAAATTAAAAGATTATTTAAACGCCTTAAAGCTGCCATTGGTCATAAATCGGGTGCAGCGCATCTTCACAACACGCGTGGACTCGGCTTAGCAAATTGTTTGGCTGCATACGAAGAAGGTGTTACTTCTTTTGATTCTTCAATGGGTGGTTTAGGTGGTTGTCCATACGCTCCTGGTGCTTCGGGCAATGTGGTCACAGAGGACTTGGTGTTTATGTTTGAGGCCATGGGAATTAAAACAGGAATCAATTTGGACTTACTATTTGAGGCGCGTAAACCGCTACAGGCGGGTGTTCCAAATGAATCCCTATATGGCATGGTTCCGCAAGCAGGTACTCCGAAAGGATTTGTTCCGGCAAGTCAATGGAGTGATGTATGAGTAATAAAAATGGACTTCCATATGAAGGTATCCGCGTAGTTGAATTTACCCATATGGTAATGGGGCCCACCTGTGGAATGATCTTGGCTGACTTAGGGGCTGAGGTGATTAAAGTTGAGCCAATTGATGGCGATAAGACTAGAAATTTATTGGGATCAGGAGCAGGCTTTTTCCCTATGTTTAATCGCAATAAAAAAAGCATTGCGGTTGATATGAAAACACCCGAGGGAATGGAGTTGATACACAAGCTGATTGCTACAGCTGATGTGGTGAGTGAAAACTTTAAACCGAGCACCATGGCAAAGTTAGGATTAGATTACGAGACCTTGAAAAAGACTCATCCCAAACTCATTTATGTATCGCATAAAGGTTTCTTGCCTGGTCTTTATGATCACCGAACTGCCTTGGATGAAGTGGTGCAAATGATGGGTGGATTGGCTTATATGACTGGCCCAGAAGACAGACCATTACGTGCGGGGACTTCCGTGAATGACATTATGGGCGGTATTTTTGGGGCTATTGGCGTAATGGCTGCTTTACGACAACGAGAATTGACTGGTGAAGGTCAAGAAATTCAGAGCGCCCTCTTTGAAAATAACGTCTTTTTGGTGGGGCAACACATGATGCAGTATGCGGTGACTGGCAATGCAGCCAAACCAATGCCAAGTCGTATTTCTGCATGGGCAATATATGATGTATTTGAAGTGGCTGAGGGTGAAAAGATCTTCTTAGCAGTGGTCACGGATACGCAGTGGAAAATTTTCTGTGACGTGTTTGGCTTCGCTGATTTATACGCGGACCCTCATCTTAAATTGAATAATCAACGTGTTCAGGCAAGACCTAGTTTGATTCCAGAAATTAAAAAACGCTTAGCAGGATTTAGTGCAAAAGAAATTACCACTATTTTTGAGATGAATGGTCTTCCTTTTGCGCCCATTACTAGACCAGAGCAGTTATTTGAAGATCCGCATTTGATTGCGACAGGTGGCTTAGCGCCCATCACTTTGACTGACGGCCCAAAAGCTGGGACTCAAACTACTACACCTTTAATGCCCTTGATGATGAATGGGAAAAGACTGGGCGTCCGTTTAAATCCTCCCAAATCTGGTGAGCAAACTCCCGATATTTTGGCTGAGCTTGGATATAGCGCAGATCAGATTAATAGACTCTCATCTGACGGGATAGTGGCATAAGAAAAGAGATTAATCTTTAATAGTAGCGGCAATACGCCTGGTAATTTTTGGGGGAGTTGCATCGATGTGATAGCGTTGACGCTCCTCTTGCATATTGAGATCTTCAGTTGTAAACCGATCAAATCTTCTTAAGTAATCAGCCCAGGTTTCAAAGACAAAGTCTTCCACAAATCTTCCGATGTGTTCTGTATCTTCAAATAGGCTCCAGGAAAGAGCTCCTTGCTTTAAACGGGACTTCCTCGCTTTGGCCATTAACTTTTTGAATTCACCTGCTTTTTCTTTAAGGGTGTGATATTCAATAGAAATCATGACAGGCCCTGCCTTCAAATCAATATCGGATACAGGTTGCGGACGTTCAATTGGGCAGACGGGAGTGAAATCTTCTAAGGGGTGCTTATCAATTCGATATTTACGCAATATAAGCAGCACAATGAGTCCAAAAATTGAGCTCAGCACAATGCTAGTGGTAACGTCATATATATCTGCTAGTTTTCCCCAGACTGCAGCACCTGCTGCACTACCCCCCATCAGACCCATTTGATAAATTGACATACCCCGGGCTCTGACCCAGCCCGGAAGAGTCATTTGAGCTGCAGTTGTTAAGGAGTTAGCAATGGCAATCCAAGCTGCACCACAGATCAGCATCCAGAATGATGCAAGCCAAACATTCGTTGCCACTACTACACCAATTGAAGTAAATGCCAGAATAAGTAGACCATAATTAATCAGGTCATTTAATTTAAGGTACTTCCGTATGCGTGGCAACTGAGAGCCAGCCAAGATTGCACCTAATCCTAAGCACGCAAGTAATAAGGTAAAGGTATGGGCATCACCTTGTAAATGGGTTTTAGCAATGACGGGAAGTAAAGCGATGAGGCCAGTTGATTGAAAGAAGAATAAGAAAGCGCGAATAATAATATTACGCATGCGATTCGATTGCCAAGCGTGTTGCATGCCCACGCGCATAGCGCCTACGAAGCGCTCTCCAGGCAGGGTGCTGATATAGCCCTGATACTTCCAGCGCATGACAACTACCGAAGTGATAACACATAGAACCATATTCAAAGCAAACACATATTGACTACCTGCCGTAGCAATAATGGCGCCAGCAGTAAGGGGCCCCACAATACGCGAGGTATTCATAGCAATAGCATTGAGCGCTAGTGCTGAAGAAAGTGATTCTCTTGGAACAAGTTCAGGAACAATTGCAGCAAAGATAGGCCAGCGCATCGCTAAACCAATACCATTGGTAAAGGTTAGAAAGAGAAGTACGTAAGGATTGAGCATGCCAAAGACCAGAAATAGCATTAGGGCAGTCGCATTCGTTGCTAGCCAGATTTGGGCAAAGACAAAATAATGCTTACGGTTCAAAATATCCGCTAGTGCTCCACTAGGCACACCTAATAACAGTACTGGTAAGCTGGCAGCAGTTTGTACCAAAGCAATCAAGGTTGCTGAAGTGGTTAGGGTAGCCATAGTCCATGCAGCTGCTACATCGCTCATCCACATGCAGATACTGGCTGTTAACCAGGTTAGCCATAAAGTGCGAAATACTTTATGTCTTAAGGGCGCAAGCCATCCCTCATAAATAAACGTTTGGGCTTGCGACGGTTTCATGATCAATATTTTTAGCGACTAGCAGAGCTGAAGGGATGATTCATTCAATATGCTCACATGCGCTCAATGATTATCGCGATGCCTTGACCAACCCCAATGCACATGGTGCAAAGAGCGTAGCGTTTTTGTTGCTCTTCTAGCTCCACTATCGCTGTTGTAATGAGGCGAGCACCACTCATACCTAATGGATGTCCCAATGCAATCGCACCTCCATTCGGGTTGACGCGAGCATCATCATCAGCTACTCCTAACTCACGAAGAGTTGCCAGACCTTGAGCTGCAAAAGCTTCATTGAGTTCAATCACATCAATTTGATCAATGTTCATTCCCAAGCGTTTCAGTAATTTTTGTGACGCTGGTGCCGGACCAATACCCATAATGCGTGGTGGTACTCCAGCAGTTGACATACCAATAATTCTTGCTCGAGGTTTTAAACCATGTTTCTTAACAGCGGCTTCGCTAGCAAGCAGTAGGGCGCAGGCCCCATCATTAACACCGGAGGCATTACCAGCCGTGACTGTTCCATCTGGGCGAACAATTGGCTTTAATTTAGTTAGTGCCTCAATAGTAGTAGCGCGAGGATGCTCATCTTGAGAAATCACAATAGGATCACCCT
>CAJARE010000206.1 GCA_903944255.1 uncultured beta proteobacterium | reverse complement strand
GCTTTTGTATTCCGCTGCAGCATTACCGAATTGTCGAGCACGTTTTAGTAATACAGCCCCAGTATTTTCGTTAATCGGGTTTTGCTGATCAAAGGAGCCCTTAAGAATTAAGTTATCGAATTGTTTACTAGCACCCAAAGAAGCACCATTGATTTTTGCATTTGCCACATTTGAGGCGCAGCCAAAATATCCAGGAGGACATCCGCTACTGGAGTATTGAATTAAGTTGGTGATGGTATTGGTATAGCCAACTAAATGTAATTCATAGCCAGCTTCTTCGTAATGTAATCCCGCTTCAGTATTTCTACTTTTTTCCGCTTGCAATGTTGGGTTACCATAGCCTGGATAGTAAAGATCATTAAAGCTAGGGGGTCTGAAGCCTGTACTGTAGTTGATGTTTCCTCTCAAGGCTTTAGTAAAGAAGTAGCCGTATGCTGCACCCCCTGTAGTTTGAGCCCCATAACCTGTAATGCTGTCATTACGAAGCGAGAGATTAGCTAAGTGGGCGCCCCGTTTTAATTGATATGCACCTGCTACTGAATTGGTATTACGTGTTTGATTAAAGTTTTCTGGTTGATACGTTGTGTAGTAGTTCACTTGGTTGGTGAATACATTTTGCGTTCTTCTCTCAGCCAGAATTTGCACTAAATCTGGACCGACAGCGATATCGTTTTGCCATGTATAGATATTTTGCTTGGTGTTGTTTACTGGATTAGTAGTTGGGGTTAATTGCTGTCCATTATCGATCGATTGAGAAACCTGCAAGAGACTTTTCCAATTTTCCATTACTTTGTTTTTGGAATACGCAGAGTAGGTTCCTAAGTCATTGACGTTATTCATGGTGGCTGGTGCGTAAGTACCCGGAGTATTTCCTGGATATTGGTTGTTAAGGCGACTTTGTAAAAATTGCACGCCGAACTCTTGTCCCTGCATCCATTCTTGAGAAGCTCTACCGGTAATAGCATCTTGGACATAACCGGTTCTATTGGTGGGAAGTGCACCGTAGTAACAATTTCTCGCAATAGACTTTTTCGATTGTGTTGAAGGGTTGCAGGGATTGTTATCCGCAACAGTATTAAAGCCCATTGATAGATTTTGGCTGGCGCTTAATGAGTAACGAATTTTTTGCGCACCTTCTGTGGCACCATAAACGCTTGCTTCTGTAATCGTGGTTCCATAAGTGCCATATCCAGACGAGGCACTCACTTTTGGTGGGCCATCACCTTGTTTAGTAAAGATTTGGACAACGCCGCCAATCGCATCTGCGCCATAAAGGCTGCTTTGTGGGCCAAAAATAATTTCAATATGATCAATCAGCGCTAGCGGAATGGATTGCCAGCTTGGACCTCCAAGAAATCCTGAATCAGTTCGGACGCCATCAATCAGAACCAGACTTTGAGCATTGCTTGTGCCGCGTAAAAATACGCTAGCAATTGAACCACCTGTGCCATAGCTGGAGATTTCTACACCCCGCTGTCTTTGTAGCAATTCCACCAAGCTGGTCTGGCCTGCTTGCGCAATTTCTTCGGGCCCAATGTAGTCATAGTCAGCAAGAACATTGCTAGCTGCAGTTGGGGATCTATTGGCGGTCACAATCACTGGATTCATTGCGCTAGCTGCTACTGAAACTGAGCTACTAGAATTGTTTTGTGCCTGTGAGGGAGTGCTGAATAGTACTGTGGTGATGAGGGTAAAAAAAAGAGTACTGCGTTGATAAGTGTGTGAATACTTCACGATTTGCCTTCTGTTATCGATTGCCTAGCTAACCTCCCCGTTAGCTGGGTCGAACAGAATTTCACAAGCAGGAGCTCAGGCGTCAATTGGGCGACAAATCATCAGATAGGGCGCTGTCATCGGCGCGCGAAGGTCCCCGTCCGCAAAATTCCACCTGTCTTGGCCGGTATCCGGGCTAGTAAATCTCAGAATCTGGCCTTCCCATGCAATTGACGCGCACAGTGGCTTTTTCAGACTCCTGACATCCTTACCCTAAGGTGAAGATGCATTTACTTACCGTTGCGGGGGCAGCACACGTTTAGTGTTTCCCGTTTAACTTTATTGCATTGCAATAAGGCACCACGACCCTGCAATTTTATCCTAAGCTAGGGGTTATTACTCACTTTTAATAGTAAAAAAGTCTACAATGCATCCTCGAGGATTAAGGATTCATGACAGTATTAGATAGGCACCCAGAAAAAAACCTGATTCGCTTGCAGCTGAGCCAAAATTCAGTGCTAAAAAGCTTGGATAAGGCTGCTATGGCTGATTTAGAACGCCATTTAGAAATATCAGATCTCAAAAAATCTGAAATATTGCTTCATCAAGGGGATCATCAGATGGAGCAGTACTTTGTCCTAGACGGCATTCTCAAACGCATTGTTTCTAGTCCAGATGCTAAAGAGATGAATTTGCGTTTTGCCATCGAAAAAGACATAGAAACGAGCTATGCGGCTTGGCGTCTTAAAACAGCTGCCCCCTACAGCATTGCTTGCGTTACCAAAACCCGTGTGGCTCGTATGCCTATGAAAAAATGGGCTGAATTTCTTGAGGAGCATAAGCCTCTGAAGGAGAGCTTTGAGTTTGAGGT
>CAJARE010000205.1 GCA_903944255.1 uncultured beta proteobacterium | reverse complement strand
TTTCCACAACTCCATCCACGCGATCGCAATCGAAGCCTATATGCTTCAGTACATTTATTGGCAATGACCGCTTGGGCGGTATCGATGCGGGAATTTCAGGCAATTGAATCAAAGCATCGCTTGCACTATTACCTAGGCTTGGGTATTTTATGTTGGGCAATTAGTTTCCCCGCAACAATTTTAGGTTATTTGTTAGCTGGTTTTGTGCCTAACTGGATTGCCTTGGGACTAGTTTTTATTAACCCTTTATTTTTCTTATTGACGTTTACGGAAGTAAAGACTGCTATTAACCGTATGGCAATAATTTTAGGAGGTATTCTAGGCCCATGCTTTTATTTGCTAGATCGCGATTCAAGCTTGCTCGTAACTGGCGTGGTTGCAGGCACAGTAGCCTATTTTATTGATCACCAGTTTTTACGTCACCGTTTTAAAGATCAATCGCCATGAACACTGCGCTACAGGGTTGGGGTATTTGGCTAGCGCTTGCCGGCGCTTGTATCGGCACTTATTTATGTCGCGCTATCGGTGTTTTACTCTCTGGGAAGATTAATCAAGAGAGTCCGATTTTTCAGTGGCTTTCTGCAGTTACCTACGCTATGGTGGCAGCACTTACAGTTCGGATGATTATTTTGCCTTTTGGTCTACTGATAACAGTGCCAATCTCGGTGCGAATTACCTTATGCGGCCTATGTTTAGCAATAATGTTTTCAAATCCTCAAAAGCGATTAGTGCCTGCCTTATTAACTGGCACTTTGCTGATGATGACATACGGATTAATCTACTAATTTTTTAGCATTATTGATAAAAAGAATCAAGCTGCTAATCCATTTTTTTGATGTAATATACTAGGAATATACTAGTTCCTAGTATCGCTTTGGAGGTTGAAAATGGCTTTAAATAGAAGGTTGGTACTTAAATCTTTAGTTGCAATTTCAAGCACACTTTTTTCTTTACGCAATTGGGCGCAATCTTGGCCAGATAAGGCGATTAAACTTGTGCTTGGCTATACCACTGGCGGGGCCTCAGATGCTACAGCGCGCATTATTGTTAGGCCTTTAGAGCAAAATTTAAAACAAACTGTAGTGATTGACCATAAGCCAGGCGCTGGTGCATCGATAGGCGCTGAATTTGTGGCAAGAAGCACGCCTGATGGCTACACTATTGGTCTAACCGATACCGGACCTTTGTGTATCATGCCCCATTTGCGCAAAGTGGCATATGACCCCCTAACAGATTTCACTCCCTTATCTTATGTATGCTCTACAGGATTAGTTTTAATTGTGAATCCAGCATTAGAAGTTAAAAACGTCCAAGAATTAATCGCTTTAGCTAAGGCAAGCCCTGGTAAGTTTAGTTATGCAAGTTCTGGCGTGGGATCTGTGCATCATTTAGCCGGTGAACTTTTTAAAGCTAGAGCAGGAGTTTTTATTGTGCATATCCCCTATCGTGGTGCTGGCCCAGCGTTAACTGATTTGATTGGGGGGCAAATTCCTATTATGTTTGCCACCATCGGACCTGCATTGCCAATGATTGCAGCCGGCAAAGCGCGGGCATTGGGGGTGACTTCTATTGTTCGGTCTAGCTCTTTGCCTAATGTACCAACGATTGCTGAGCAGGGACTAAAGGACTATGAAGCAGTTTTACGGTTTTTTATGGTTGGACCAATTAAAATGCCAGCGCCTGTTACCGCCTTGTATCAATCTAATTTTAAGCAGATTATGCTTGAACCCAATGTAGTTAGTGAGCTTAAAAAATTGGGTAATGATGACATTGTTCCTAAAACTCCAGTCGAAATTCAGTCGATGATTCAGTCAGATTATCGAAAATGGGGCGCAGTGATTAAAGATGCAAAAATTACGCTCGATAGTTAAGGGCGAAGCGTAGAAAAAGAGCCCATGAAAACATGGAATACGCTCGCGCTTAATTTAGCTCAACGCCTAAAGCGGGCACGCACAATAACAAATAATAAGTATGTTTCACAAGGAGATATAGTTCGTTTATTTGAGTTGGTGATTGAGCCTGGTGATAAGGTTTGCATTGAAGGTAACAATCAGAAACATGCTGATTTTTTATCACAATCATTGGCGGCAGTAAATAATCAAATCATCTACGATTTGCATATTGTGCAGTCAAATATTGCTCTGCCTACACATTTAGATATTTTCGAAAAAAAAATTGCAAAAAAATTAGACTTTTGTTATTCAGGTGAACAAGGGGTGCGGCTAGGAAGGTTAATTAAGGAGGGGCTAATTGAAGTTGGAGCAATTCATACCTATTTAGAGCTTTATAGCCGTTACTTTGTTGATTTGACTCCGCGAGTATCTTTTATTGCTGCTCAAAGTGCAGATCCTCAGGGCAATCTTTATACGGGTCCCAATACTGAGGATACCCCCCCGATTGTTGAGGCCACAGCATTTAAAAATGGCATAGTAATCGCCCAAGTAAATGAGATAGTTGAAAATGTACCGCGCATTGACGTACCTAGCGATTGGGTTACTTTTATTGTCAAGGCGCCTAAGAATCACTATATCGAGCCAATCTTTACGAGAGATCCTGCATTAATTACTGAGGTGCAGATATTGATGGCCATGATGGTGATTAAAGGTATTTATATTCCTTATGAAATTAATCGACTAAATCATGGCATTGGATTTGATACTGCAGCTATCGAGCTAATTTTGCCGACCTATGGTGAGGCGCTTGGATTAAAGGGTAAGGTCTGTGAATACATGAGTGTTAATCCGTGCCCCACCTTAATACCCGCAATAGAGTCGGGTTTTATTAAAAATATTCATTGTGCGGGGTCTGAGCTGGGAATGGAGGATTATGTTGCGGCTCGCCCTGATATTTTTTTTACGGGCCCAGATGGATCGCTTCGCTCGAATAGGGCTTTTTGCCAACTTGCTGGCCACTACGCCGATTTATTTATCGGCTCGACTTTACAAATTGACACCGAAGGAAATTCATCTACAGCAACTTTAAATCGAATTGCTGGATTTGGTGGTGCGCCTAATTTTGGATCTGACTCAAGGGGTAGACGCCATGCTAGCAAAGCATGGTTAAAAGCTGGTGAGGAAAGTATGCATCCAGGAAAATCTGCAATACCTCGTGGGAGGAAGCTAGTAGTGCAAATGGTTGAAACCTTTAAAGACAAGATGCAAGCTACTTTTGTAGATAAATTAGATGCCTGGCAATTAATGGAAGATTTTCAGTTAAGTATTCCGCCAATCATGATTTATGGTGACGATGTTACTCACTTAGTTACCGAGGAAGGTATTGCACACCTTCATCGATGCAGTAATTTGGCCGAAAGAGAACAGGCAATTAGAGGTATCGCGGGATATACCCCTGTAGGATTAGCTAGAAATAAAAAAGTTGTAGAAGAATTGATTAGCAAAAAGATCATTCAGCGACCCATTGATTTAGGCATAGATCCGCGTATGGCAACGCGCAATTTATTGGCAGCAAGGTCGATTAAAGATTTAGTTTTTTGGTCTGATGGTTTATATAAACCCCCTAAACGTTTTAGGAATTGGTAAATATGGAAACTTTTGAATTTAAGTTTGGCCCTTGGTCAAATCAGTCTCAATTAGGTAGTAAAAAACCGATTATTGTCGGTGTAGTTGGGTCAGGTAATTTAGAGGTCTTAGTGGAGGAGGTTGATTTAAAAGGGTGCACTCAATTTTTTTTAGAGACTTCGATTGATGGTTTTGATCAAACATGGCAAGCAGTACTTTCAGACTTTGCCGAACAAGAGCGATTTGTAAATACCCTAATTACAATTAATGATGGTGGGGCAACCCCAGCAGTAGTTCAGCTACGACTTGCTCAGGCGGCACAGCAATGGAAAGAAACGCTATGAGACTGGAAAATATTTCTAGTCTATATGAATCTTCAGCACGAGAGCGTATTTCATTAATTTTAGATGCAGCAAGTTTTCAGGAGATTTTGCCTCCATCTAAGCGGATCTCTAGCCCACACTTAAAAACGCTCGGTATGCCAATTGCATTTGATGATGGCATTGTCATAGGGGAAGGCTTGCTGGAGGGGAGGAAAGTATTTTGTGCAGCTCAGGAGCCAGGCTTTATGGGCGGCTCTGTGGGTGAAGTGCACGGTGCAAAATTAACCGGCTTACTTGAGCGGGCTGCTGTAGAAAAGCCCGCTGCCGTTATTTTAATTTTAGATACGGGGGGCGTGCGTCTACACGAAGCCAATGCTGGACTCATTGCTATATCTGAAATACAAAGAGCATTATTTAAGGCGCGCTCAATGGGTGTAGTTGTAATTGCGATTTCTGCTGGTTCAAATGGAATATATGGCGGCATTGGAATTGTGGCGAGATGTTGTGATTACGTTTTAATTACTGAACAGGGTCGCTTATCTGTTTCGGGTCCTGAGGTGATTGAATCGCAAAAAGGGGTTGAAGAATTTGATGCCCGCGATAAGGCCTTAGTGTGGAGAACTATGGGGGGTAAGCATCGCTACTTACAAAATGAAGCGCAAGCCTATACAAAAGACTCAATTGAAAATATACGTGCATCCATCGTAGCTTATTTTGGCAAGTCTGTTCCGCTTAGCCTGGAAGAATTATTAAGACAGCATAAAAGCTTAGGTCAGAGGCTAGAAAAATTTAGTGGGTGTGCTGATGCTGTTGATATCTGGGCAAAAATGGGCATTCAGAATCCCGATCAAATTCCTAGTCTTGATGATGAATCTTTTATTGCCATTGCTAATCGAGTAAGAGATCATGACTAATGCTAATTCTGCCTGTGAGCAATTATTCCCTTTGGGCTTTAATTTTGTTACTTCAGGGGAAATGATTTATGGTGAAGCAAAAACAAGTAAGGGCGTCGTTGCATTACTGGGCACAATTAATAGCGCGCCCATTGGGGTCGATTTGGCTTTTGCATTAGCTGGTAAAGTGCTTGAAATTATTCAAAATCATCCCCAGAGACCGATCATTATTTTGGTAGACACGCAAGGGCAAAATTTGTCACGGCGCGATGAGTTGCTTGGTAATGCAGGCTATTTGGCCCATCTTTCAATGTGCTTCGAACTTGCGCGAATGCGTGGTCACAAACTAATTAGTATTGTTTATAAGGAAGCTGTAAGTGGTGGTTATCTTGCATTAGGAATGATCGCCGATAGATCATTTGCCTTGGAGAGCGCTCAAATTCGCGTGATGGCTCTTTCTGCAATGTCACGCATTATGCAAATTTCATTAGAAAGATTGGAAGAGCTATGTGCTAACTCGCCCATATTTGGTCCTGGAGCTAGCAACTACGTTGCACTTGGGGCATTAGATGCGGTTTTGACAAATGATTTATCGTCTCCAATTGAGCAGGCCTTAAGTCAAAGCGAGCAGCTTGATCAGCGTGCAAAACTAGGTCTTGAAAGCGGTGGCAGAAAATTAGCCTTTGAAGTTATTAATTTAGTTATTAATGCTCATGTATGAAATTGCCAACTTAACGCCTTGGCGGCATCGGCAGATTTGGATTCGACCAGAAGATGCTGGTGAAGTTTTTTTTGAGCGTGATGAATCTAATGAAAAATTAAACTATTTAGTGTCTTGGATTCAGCAAAATAAGCCTCTCGTAGGCAGAGCTTCTGGGCAAGCTAATCTAGCCTCAAAAGACTTAAGACCAATTGGTTTATTGCAGTTTGGATCGCCTAAGAGTAAGCAGCGTCTTCATCTATTGGTTAAAAACACAATTATCGATAAGGTTGAGCAGCCCCTTTTATTATCCTCAGTTCTAGCGTACTTGCCTCCCCAGCATCGTTTATGTGCCACCCATTTATTGGGTTTACTTCAAGGAGTTGAAGTTGAAATTCGGGTATTTGGATCTGCATTCTGGAGTCATGCTCAAAAATCTACCTGCATGACAGACGAGTCAGATTTAGATTTAATAATTCAAACTCATGGTCGCAATAGCATTGAAAAGACTTTTGCAGCGCTTGTTAAATGCAGTAATTTATACGCCATTAGACTCGATGGCGAATTAGAGTTACCCGATGGCAAGACTGTTGCTTGGCGTGAACTATCGATCAGGCCAGACAGAATATTGGTAAAGTCAGATCACGGGCCTGCACTGCGAAATTGTAGTGAAATTTGGGCGCAATTAGAATGAGGCCATTAATTCTGAAGCAGGCTCTGCATGAATCACTTGGCCCACTAGCAAATGCGCAAAAAACTATTAGAGATTCTTGTTTATTAGCCCTTTGGCATGAGTTAATTACCTTTCCTAAGCCTGGCTTAGTTAGCCTTGAAGACTCTGGTAGCCATTCTGATATGTCAGCTAGCCACTTTTCTAGCAGCATCTTTGCCTTGCGCTTTTATTTTTATCAAATTGCCGAAGCGGGTTCTAGAGGCCTTAAGTTTGAAGTATTACGTGAATTGGGAATCTCGGGCGAGGAAAGAATGCTGGCCGCCACCAATGGCCGCAATACCCATAGAGGAGCTATTTTTAATTTAGGCTTATTGGCTGCTGCAGCTGGCTATCAATTAAAGAATAATATTCAATTGAAATCCCTTGGTGAAATTGTGACTGAGCTTTGGGGTGAGGAATTAATTAAACATCTGCGGAGCAGTGATAGCAATGGCTTCAAAATCTTTAAAGAACATGGTAAAGGTGGGGCATTAAGTGAGGCGCAGAGTGGCTTTATAACTGTCTATCAAATTGGTTTACCAGCCTACCGGGAGCTTTTGTTTCAAACCCAAGATCCTGAATTAGCGCGCATTCATACTTTCTTTAAACTACTGTCAGCAACTGAAGACACGAATTTATTACATCGGGGAGGATTAGATGGACTTTTGTTTGCCCGAAATGAGGCTCTTTCTTTCTTACACGAAGGTAGCGTTTTAAATCCCGATTGGCAGCAGCATGCTGTTGCTATTCACCATAAATTCATAGGTAGAAACCTAAGTCCTGGAGGATGCGCTGACTTATTGGGGGCCTGTCTTTTGATTAATTATCTTGATCTGACCCTTGATGTCTAATTTTGCACCTAATTTCGCAATTGTCTGTTCTGGCCAAGGAAATTTAAGTGCAGATATCTTAACTTTTTCAAAGTTACAGCACGAAGGCGTAGAGGTAGTAGAAATTTTTTCCTCAATTTTTAGTTCCAATCTTTATGCTGAAGTTGGCAAGCTATCACATCACGGCTTAAATCCGCTATCGCAGCCACTTGCTGTGGCTTCGGCGATTGCTAATTGGGGCATTCTTAAAGAAGCTCTGCCAATTCCAATGATGTTTGCTGGATATAGTGTAGGTGAGGTTTCTGCATGGGGATGCGCGACATCATTACCAATTGAGCAGATTGCCCAGATTGCCTACAAAAGATCATCCTTGATGGATCAATATGCTCCACCTAATTCTGGCATGCTTGCAGTACGGGGAATAGATTTACTTCAGCTTAATCAGCATTTAAATGAGAATTTAATTTATGTAGCAATTATTAATGAAGATACTCATTTTGTTGTTGGCGGCAATAAAGATGAACTTATGAAACTTGCTGAGGAGCTAGCAACGATTGGAGTTTGGACAAAAATATTGGACGTCTCTGTTCCTTCTCATACTCCCTTGATGGCAAAAGCTAGTAGTGAAATGAATATTTATCTCCGGGACTCCTTTTCGACAACTATAGTGCCCTGTAATTCCCCAGTTTTACTGGGCATTAATGGCGCTCGTTGTACAAATTTTGCAGTGGGGATGGAGTCTTTAGCCAGAGCGATTGCTGAGCCCATTTATTGGCAACATGCTATGCAGACCTTATCCGATAGTGGTATCAAAGTAGTTTTAGAGCTTGGCCCAGGCGGATCATTGGCGAAAATGATTACGGAAGTTCACCCGCATATCGCGGCAAGATCTATAGCTGACTTTAGAACCCCCAAGGGAGTTGTAGATTGGGTCTTACGGCAGTTGCATGAAGAGTAAGCATTTATTTTCAGCGCCTTATCGCCTATTAAATTTAGGGCTTTATTAGCAATTTCTTATTTGAGAATCATTCTCATTTAAACTAAGCACTGGCGTTTTGCGGTGCGACCTTTGGGGAGGAAGCACCGCTTTTTTATTACCCCAAAATGAATTGCTATTAACTTAGAGGTGCGCAGCAAGAATGCGAGCAATATGTACCGCTTCACGCTG
>CAJARE010000204.1 GCA_903944255.1 uncultured beta proteobacterium | reverse complement strand
GCTGGACGCTCTGGAAAAAATGCTTGTTGGGGATTATTCCTTCGGCAGTACTGATCTTCTTGGTTTTAGGCACCATCATGACTGGTATTGCAACACCCACTGAATCTGGAGCAATGGGCGCTATGGGCGCACTACTCTTGGCTTGGTTTCGTAGATCTAGTATTTCTAATCTCAAAGGCTTAATAAAGCAGGCGTATCAAAATACCATGCGCATCACTACGATGGTGGTCTTCATTTTGATTGGCTCAACATGTTTCTCTGTGGTCTTCCAGGGTGTAGATGGTGGACATTGGGTTGAAGCACTCTTCACAGACTTACCTGGTGGCTGGGTCGGCTTTCTAATTATTGTGAATCTCTTTGTTTTTTTCTTAGCCTTCTTTTTGGACTTTTTTGAGATTGCTTTTATCGTTGTACCATTGCTCGCTCCTGTGGCAGTAAAACTTCTCTCACCTGTATTGCTTGATTTAATGAATGGCAATCCACAAGCTGCTGCGAGCGCTGCTTTGGTGTGGTTTGGTGTAATGCTTTGTGTAAATATGCAAACCTCTTTTATGCACCCCCCTTTTGGTTTTGCACTCTTTTACTTGCGTGGCGTTGCTCCCAAGGAAGTAAAAAGTAGTGATATCTATTGGGGCGCTCTACCCTGGGTAGGCTTACAGCTTGTGATGGTTGTTCTGGTAATGGCATTCCCCGCCCTAGTAACAACGCTACTGGATAAACCAGCAGCAATAGTACAAAGCCAAGAATTCAATTTCAGGGATGCCGATGAAAATAAAGCAGATTCACCGCCAAGTAAAGTTGATGAGGATGCGCCCATCAATTTTCAGTTAGATAAGCCAGTGAAATAGCTCTAAAGCCATCACTACTCATAATGGTATCGGCAAGCAATAATGACTAATTGATTTTTTTCAATTGCGTATATCAGTCGGTTCGCTTCATCAATCCGTCTTGACCAAAATCCAGTAAGACTTTCTCTGAGCTGTTCCGGCTTGCCAAGTCCGTCCTTAGGGTTTCTTAGGGCATCTTTAATCAGATTATTAATCCGCTTAAGTGTTTTCTTATCTTGCCCCTGCCAATAAACATAATCTGCCCAAGCTGCATTTGTCCAAACTATCCTACTGAGCATCCACCAAAGCCTTTGCCTTAGTCTGTCCTTTTCGATATTGCGCCAATGATTTCTCCAAATGTTTTACGTTAGCTGGAGATTTTAATAAGTGGAGAGTTTCCATCATGCTGTTATAGGTATTCAATGACATCACTACAGCATCCTCCGCATCTCTACGAGAGATAACTGCCACGTCACAATCTGAAACGACCTGATCGATGACTTGCTTGAATTGATTTCTAGCATCCGAGAAATTAATAACCCGCATCACATACTCCTACTTGTCTTATATATTGTACAAGTCTATAGAAACACTTCCTTGAACGCAAGCAAAAAAATACCCTGCAATAGCAGGGTATTTAGCTTTGGGACACATCTAAGTTACAAGGTGATGTCTGGCTCCTGCCTGACACAGTCGACGTAATACTCACTTCGGCCATCAAGATCTGCTTTCACAAGCCCATGAATATCAGTCTCAAAGCCAGGAAACTTCTCATTAAAGTCACGAGCAAAATACAGATAATCCACAATCCGCTTATTAAAGCGTTCGCCTGGGATCAACAATGGAATGCCTGGGGGATATGGGGTAACTAGCATTGCAGTTACGCGTCCCTCTAGTTGATCTAAGGGCACGCGATCAACCTCTTTATGCGCCATCTTGGCCCAAGCTTCAGAAGGCATTATTGCGGGCACCATATCAGAGGTATACATCTCTGTTGTCATGCGTGCAACATTGCGGCCCTTATAGAACTCATGAATCTGTTGGCAAATATCCTTCAGACCAACGCGTTCATACCGAGGATGCTTAGCTACAAACTCTGGCAAGACTTTCCACAAAGGTGCGTTTTTATCAAAGTGGTCCTTAAATTGCTGCAATTCAGTAACAAGAGTATTCCAACGACCCTTGGTAATACCAATCGTGAACATGATGAAGAAAGAATATAAGCCACACTTCTCAACAATCACACCATGTTC
>CAJARE010000203.1 GCA_903944255.1 uncultured beta proteobacterium | reverse complement strand
TGATTGGTCGTCAAAATTTACTGCGGCCAATAGTAAGCCTGCCATTTACGCCTTTGACGGGGATGTCTACGATGGATTTGATGTCAAGTCGCTCAATGCTAAGGCGGTTGATTTTGCCCAGAATCACATTCGGATCCTATCTGGTTTATACGGGGCTCTCAGGCCTTTGGATTTAATGCAAGCTTATCGCCTGGAGATGGGCACCTCTCTAAAGAATGCCCGTGGTAAGGACTTATATGCTTTTTGGGGTAGCAGGGTGACTGATTCTCTAAAGAAAGCCTTGGCAAAGGATAAAAAGCCCATATTGTTGAACTTAGCCTCCGAGGAGTATTTCAAGGTCTTGCAGCCCAAAGAGCTAGGATGTCCAGTGATTGCGCCAGTCTTTCAAGATGCAAAGGATGGCAAGTACAAAATCATATCTTTTTATGCAAAGCGAGCTCGTGGTCTGATGGCTCGTTATGTAGTGGAGAATCGTATTAGTGATCCCGCTGACCTAAAAGGTTTTAACTTAGATGGTTATCGATATTATGCGGCCGATTCTAAGGTGGATAAGCCAGTCTTTAGACGTGCAGAGAGAAAATAATGGCCGTACATCGTACTAAGTCCTCACAGCGTTCATCACCTGAGGCCGAGCGGCTAGTGGCTGACGCAATTTCTTTAGCTGCCTCCGGAAGTCAAATCGAGGATCGCTTCTGGGAGGAGCGCTTAAATATTCGCTTGATGCGTTTGTTAAAAAGCCAAAACCAAAATGTGATTGATGCTGCCCTAGATCAAACCTTTCGTATCAATACCGTTGCTTTTGAAGTGTTAGCGGATACTGCTGAAACCTTGGCTGAATCACTTAAGTTGGAATATGAGGGTCAAGAGTGGGATGTGCTCTTGCTTGCTTTACCAATAGTGGCTCATACCCGCTATCAAATTCCTTCTGGCCCTTTACCAGTCAGCATTATTGAAGCAACAGCGCAGTCTTTAAATTCAGCTATTGCTGCCAGTGATACCCGTTTAGCGATTGTTCCTTGGCTCTATAGTATTGATCAGATGCCCCATTCGCATTGCCAAACCCGAGTCTTAACTGAAGCCTTGGCCACCGCAGCCATTTCTTCAAGGGAAGTCAAGTTAGAGTTGCGAGACATGTCTGAAACAATTGCAGTATTAGCTGATCCCCGTTTCATTATTGCTGCATTATGTGCCCCATCAGGATCGCCGATATTTCGCTGGCAAGCCGAGCCACCTATCCGACAAGAGCGCGGCGTGAGTCTCATTAGCTGGCAAAATGCCATGCATGATCCTATTGCCTCTTTGTTACCAGGATGTGAGTTTGAGCTTTTATTACCTGAATCTTATTTCACTAATTGCCGATTAGCAGATAAGCATGTTCGACCATTAAGCATTCGTGCAGCAGTCAATTACATGGAGAGCACCGTTGGTATTTTGCCAGCGGGTTTGTCTTGTGTAGTTGGCGCCTTTGGCGAAGAGCAGGCAGATGAGTATCGAATTGCGTTTAGCGCAAAGGGATCTTCTGAGATCATGTATGGCGTGATATGGCCTCTTTATGATCGTGAGACCGTTGCAAATGACGCATTAAATGATTTATCTGATGACGAAAGCCCCATTAAAAAAATTTGCGACGCCTTACATGATGCTGGAGTAGAAGACGTGTTCCGTCATGCCATGTTGTTTGATCCAGAGTTGTGTGATGACTGCGGAGCGCCTTTATTTCCGGATCGATCCGGGGAGGCTGTGCATGCTGAAATGCCTGAAGATGCTCCAACCCAGCAACCTTTGTTTCATTAATGATGATCTGAGGAAATAAAAAAGCCGAGGATCACTCGGCTTTTTTAATGCATGCTGCTATGAAGCTTAATTCGGTGTAAAAGGTTCTGCACCAGCAAATAAGTGAGGTAATTTGCCAGACTTCATTTCTGCCGTTTGACAAAAATCAGCCAAGCGAATACCTGCCTTAATATTAAAGAGCATTGCTTTATTTCCGAGAACAACGAGATCATGACCTGAGCTCGTGTTCTTGTAACGCAGGCTTCCTGGCAGAGAAGTTTGGCGTTCCAAATCATAAGACTTGGCCTCCCAAGTGATGCGAATCCTCTCAGTGCCTCCTGTTGTTCTAAATTGCTTACTATCACTACAGGTCCAAACAACTTCTTCATTTGCAAATACGTGCGCAGTAAAGCCAAGACCTGCAAACGCAACACTCATGGCAAGAAGGATTTTTTTCATTGGTAATTTCCTTATGAGAGCAAGTGCTTAACGCCAGCTTGTTCTTCGAGTAATTCATTCAAGGTGTGAGTCATGCGCTCACGTGAAAATTCATCGATCTCCAAGCCTTCAATCATTTTGTATTCACCATTTTCACAAACTACTGGGAAACCATAAATGACTTCAGCGGGGATTCCGTACTCACCCTTAGATGGTATACCCATCGTGACCCATTTACCATGAGTGCCAAGCACCCAATCATGCATATGATCGATTGCAGCATTCGCTGCCGATGCAGCAGAAGAAAGGCCGCGAGCATCAATAATGGCGGCACCACGTTTTCCTACGGTAGGAATGAAAACATCTTTATTCCAAGCCGCATCATTAATGCTGTCTTTTACTGATTTCCCATCAACTGTAGCAAAACGATAGTCTGGATACATGGTTGGGCTATGGTTACCCCAGACAATCAATTTTTCAATATTGGCTACCGGTTTGCTCAGCTTGCTTGCTAATTGCGATAGCGCACGGTTGTGATCAAGACGCAACATCGCAGTGAAGTTTTTTGCTGGAATATCTGGGGCGGACTTCATGGCGATATAAGCATTAGTGTTGGCTGGGTTACCAACAACCAATACCTTTACAGTCTTCTTTGCAACAGCATTTAATGCCTTGCCTTGGGCTGTAAAAATCTGTGCATTAGCAGACAGCAAATCTTTACGCTCCATACCAGGACCACGGGGACGCGCACCCACCAAAAGGGCAATATCAATATCCTTAAATGCGGTCATTGGGTCAGAATGAGCGCTCATGCCAGCTAGTAATGGGAACGCACAGTCATCTAACTCCATCATGACGCCACTTAATGCTTTTTGTGCCTTTTCGTCTGGAATTTCGAGTAATTGGAGGATTACAGGCTGATCTTTGCCTAACAGGTCGCCATTGGCGATGCGGAACAAGAGGGAATATCCGATTTGACCGGCTGCACCGGTTACAGCGACACGCATTGGGGCTTTTGCCATTACTTATTACTCCAGAGGATGGTTAAGTGAGTTATTAATTGAAAACTTTTCTATTATCCATTCAAGTGTATGGACTTTCGATTTACACTGTCAATGGTGTCTTATATAAGACTAGAATTAAGCTAATTTTATCTAATAGATCTCTGTCATGGAGTTGATTTGTCAGAAGTAAGTCTGTCCGTTCCAGCATTTAGCCCTCTGTATCAACAGATTAAGGCGATGATTTTGACCAGCCTACAAGCCTCAGAGTGGCTGCCGGGTGCTGCCATCCCAAGTGAAATCGAGCTTGCAGCCCGTTATGCCGTGAGTCAGGGGACTGTTCGCAAGGCGATTGATGAATTGGCGGCAGAAAATTTATTAGTCAGACGCCAGGGCAAAGGTACCTTTGTTGCAACCCATCAGGAAGATGTTTGGCAGTTCCGCTTTTTACGCTTAGCCCCTGATTCTGGGGAAAAGTTTCACCATACCAACCAGTTTTTAGTTTGCGAAAGGGTGAAGGCTAACGCCTATATTGCCAATTTGCTTAAATTGAAGGCTGGTGATTCCATTATTCATATTGACCGGATCCAGAGTTTTGATGGAAAACCGATTGTTTTTGAAGAGATTTGGCTTCCTAGCTCCCGTTTCAAGGGATTGAGCTTAGAAACGTTAAATGAATGGCATGGCCCTATGTATGCCTTTTATGAAAGCAAGCATGCAACTCATATGGTGCGTGCAGAAGAAAAGATTAAGGCGATTGCAGCTGATGAGAGCTTGGCAGCCCACCTCCAGCTAAGCTTAGGTGCGCCATTACTTTCGGCTGAGAGGGTAGCTTTTACCTATGGAAACAAACCAGTGGAAATTCGGCATGCTAGATACGACACTTCTAAGCAACATTATGAGAACAAATTGAACTGATCTTATCCGCATAAATTGAAGCAGCTTTATCAGTGAAAACCAGTATTTAGACCCTATAAACCCTATAAAATCCCCAATGCTCCCAAGGTTTCCAATAGAATATGTTGCGTTACAACAAAATCATACTGAACCTCCACCTAAAGATTGATATTACCCATGGTTGATGCACAGCAAGACGTAAAAAAAGATAGACCCGTTTACCGAAACATTGGTCTAGCGCAGTTAATTAAATATCGCCTCCCATGGGCCGGCAAAGTTTCAATTCTTCACCGCATTAGCGGAGCAGCCTTGTTCCTCTTATTGCCTTTCATTTTGTATCTTTTCGATCAGAGTCTTGCCTCTGAAATGAGTTATCAAAAGTTCCAGGCCTTTACCAGCAATATTTGGGTAAAAATAATTTGTCTAGGTTTGATTTGGTCCTTCTTGCACCACTTCTGTGCCGGTATCCGCTACCTCTTACTCGATCTAGAAATCGGAGTAGATAAGTCAGAAGCGAATCGCTCAGCAAAGTTTGTGCTGTTTTTGGGCTTGGCTTTGACTGCAATAGTCGGCCTCAAAATGTTCGGTCTGTACTAAGCGAAAATCATTTAAGGAAATTACATGCCTATTTATCACATCGGACCAAAACGCTTAGTTGTAGGGGCTCACTACGGTCTTAAGGAATGGATTATTCAACGCGTAACCGCCATTGTGATGGTGGTATTTACGATCGTATTGTTAGTGGACTATTGCATTACTGGCAGCGCAACTTATGAAGGTTGGGCTGGATTATTTAGTAATCAGTTCATGAAACTTTTAACATTTTTGGCTTTATTCAGTTTGTTCTATCACGCCTGGATCGGTGTGCGCGACATCTGGATGGATTACATCAAGCCCGTCAGCATTCGTTTAACACTTCAAGTGTTAACAGTTTTGTACCTGGTAGCGTGTGCTGCCTATGCCGTTCAAATTTTGTGGAAAGTGTAATTCGATGACTGCGATTCAAAAATCATTACCACGTCGCCGTTTTGATGCGGTGATTGTTGGTGCGGGTGGTTCAGGTATGCGCGCTTCATTGCAGTTAGCAGAAGCAGGCTTAAATGTTGCTGTATTAACAAAAGTATTCCCAACACGCTCACATACTGTTGCTGCGCAAGGCGGTATTGGTGCTTCATTGGGCAACATGAGTGAAGATAATTGGCACTATCACTTCTATGACACTATCAAAGGTTCTGACTGGTTAGGCGACCAGGACGTGATCGAGTTTATGTGTCGTGAAGCTCCAAAAGTAGTTTATGAGTTAGAGCACTTTGGAATGCCTTTTGATCGCAACCCAGATGGCACTATTTATCAACGTCCATTTGGTGGTCACACAGCAAACTATGGTGAAAAGCCTGTTCAACGTGCTTGCGCTGCTGCCGACCGAACTGGTCATGCAATGCTGCATACCTTATATCAACGTAATGTTCGCGCTAAAGCCAATTTCTTTGTGGAATGGTTGGCCTTAGATTTAATTCGTGATGATGCAGGTGATGTAGTGGGTGTTACTGCACTCGAAATGGAAACAGGCCAGATCTATATTTTGGAAGCCAAGATTGTGATGTTGGCTACTGGTGGTGCAGGCCGTATTTGGGATGCCTCTACTAATGCGTTCATTAATACCGGCGACGGTATGGGACTGGCAGCGCGCGCGGGTATTCCATTGGAAGATATGGAGTTCTGGCAATTTCATCCAACCGGTGTTGCCGGCGCTGGTGTCTTATTGACGGAAGGTTGCCGTGGCGAAGGCGGTATTTTGCGCAATAAAGACGGTGAGCGTTTTATGGAGCGCTACGCACCAACTTATAAAGATTTGGCACCACGTGATTTTGTATCCCGCTGTATGGATCAAGAAATTAAAGAAGGGCGCGGATGTGGCCCTAATGGTGACTATGTGGTACTTGATTTAACCCACATTGGTGCTGAGACCATCATGAAGCGTCTACCTTCGGTATATGAGATCGGTATTAATTTTGCCAATGTGGACGTGACTAAAGAGCCGATCCCTGTTGTGCCAACAATCCACTATCAGATGGGCGGTATCCCAACTAACATCAATGGTCAAGTGGTTGTACCAGGAAACGGTAAACCCAATGAAGTGGTGAATGGTTTGTACGCAATTGGTGAGTGCTCATGTGTTTCTGTGCATGGTGCAAATCGCTTGGGCACTAACTCCTTACTGGACCTCTTAGTGTTTGGTCGTGCCGCAGGCAATCACATTGTCAATTTAGGCCTTAAGAATCGTGAGTTTAAGCCGCTGCCGCACAATGCTGGTCAACAGACATTGGAACGTATTGCGAAGTTAGATAACTCTACTTCTGGTGAATATGCGCAAGATGTAGCAAATGACATTCGTAAGACGATGCAGAAATATGCTGGCGTATTCCGTAACCAAGAGTTAATGGATGAAGGCGTTCGTCAAATGGCGAAATTGACAGAGCGTGCAAATCATCTGTGGTTAAAAGACAAATCTCAGATTTTCAATACAGCTCGCATTGAGGCCTTAGAGGTTGCTAACCTGGTTGAGACTGCAAATGCCACCATGATCTCTGCGGCTGCTCGCAAAGAGAGTCGTGGTGCACATTCACATGATGACCATCAGCATCGCGATGATGAGCACTGGATGAAGCATACCCTTTGGTATAGCGAAGGAAATAAGCTCGATTACAAGCCAGTGGTATTACAGCCTTTGACTGTTGAGTCCTTCCCTCCTAAAGAACGTACTTTCTAAGCGAAGAGAAATAGAAAATGAGTGATATTCGTGTATTTGAAATTTACCGCTACGATCCAGATGTCGATGCCGCTCCGCGCATGGAGCGTTATGAGCTTGAATTGACTGGGGAGCGGATGTTGTTAGACGCTTTGATTTCATTAAAAAAGCAAGATGAAACGATTTCTTATCGTCGTTCATGTCGTGAAGGCGTGTGCGGTTCAGATGCGATGAACATTAACGGTAAGAATGGCTTGGCTTGTTTGACTAACATGTTGACCTTGCCTAAAGTGATTACCTTGCGCCCATTGCCTGGGTTGCCAGTAGTACGTGATTTGATTGTTGATATGACTTTGTTCTTCAAGCAATATTTATCTATCAAGCCATACCTGGTAAATGACAATCCACCTCCAGAAAAAGAGCGCCTTCAGAGTCCTGAAGAGCGTGAAGAGTTAAATGGTTTGTATGAGTGCATCTTGTGTGCATCCTGCTCAACTGCATGCCCATCTTTCTGGTGGAACCCCGATAAGTTCGTTGGTCCAGCTGGCTTATTGCAAGCCTATCGTTTTATTGCAGATAGCCGTGACGAAGAAACTGCGCAGCGTTTAGATAATCTGGAAGATCCTTATCGCCTGTTCCGTTGTCATACCATCATGAACTGCGTTGATGTATGTCCTAAGCATTTGAATCCAACAAAGGCGATTGGCAAGATCAAGGAGCTAATGGTTCGTAGGGCGGTATGACCCTCAGTAATGCAGAGTTATATCGCTTAAAGAGCGACGCCCGTAGGGGCCTGTTAGAGAATGATTTAATTCTGCAACGTTTCTTTGAGCGTTATGGCGCTCAGATTAGCGCAGAAGATGGAAAAGTGTTAAGCCAGTTATTGGCCTTGGATGACAATGATCTAATGGATTTATTAATTGGGCGCAAAGATTCTGTAGTAGGGCTGGAAAAGGAGATGCATTCTGACTCCTTCAAGGCGGTTTTACAAAGGCTGAGAGAGAAATAAATCAGCATTTTGCTGTAGTTATATTGTTAGTATGTGATCGAATAGTGTATTAATCATAATTTTGAATGACTAAGGATTAGAAATGATTGAATCGGACATCAAGGCTAAACTCTCCTTTTCGGATGGCACCCCAGATATTGATTTGCCAATTTACAAAGGGTCTGTAGGACCTGACGTCATTGACATACGCAAGCTCTATGGTCAAACTGGTAAGTTTACTTACGATTCTGGCTTTCTATCTACTGCATCATGTAATAGCAAAATTACCTATATCGATGGAGATAAGGGTGAATTGCTCTATCGCGGCTACCCCATTGAAGACTTAGCGAATCACTGTGATTTCTTAGAAGTTTGCTATCTATTGATTAATGGTCAATTGCCGAATACCAAGCAGAAGCAAGACTTTGATCAAATGGTCATTCATCACACCATGGTTCATGAGCAGATGCAATTCTTCTTACGAGGCTTTCGTCGTGATGCCCATCCAATGTCAGTGCTCACTGGATTGGTTGGCGCAATGGCTGCGTTCTACCATGACAAAATTGATTACAGCGATCCTTACGCACGTGAAGTTGCTCAAATTCGTTTAGTGGCAAAGATGCCAACTCTAGTGGCCATGTCTTATAAGTACTCCATAGGGCAGCCATTTATCTATCCAGATAATTCATTGTCATATACCGCTAACTTCATGCGGATGATGTTTGCAACCCCATGTGAAGAGTACAAAGTCAATCCAGTTTTAGTTCGTGCTCTTGATCGCATTTTTATCTTGCATGCAGACCATGAGCAAAATGCTTCTACTTCTACTGTCCGTTTATGCGGATCCTCCGGCACCAATCCTTTTGCGGCGATCTCTGCTGGTATCGCTTGCCTCTGGGGCCCAGCTCATGGTGGTGCAAACGAGGCTTGTTTGCAAATGCTCAATGATATTCAAGCTCAAGGCGGCGTAGATAAGATTCATGAATTCATTGCTCAGGTAAAAGATAAGAACTCTAGCGTGCGCTTAATGGGCTTTGGACATCGTGTTTATAAAAACTTTGACCCACGCGCTAAATTAATGCGTGAAACATGCTATGAGGTCTTAAATGAACTAGGCCTGCAAGATGACCCATTATTCAAGTTGGCAATGACTCTTGAGAAGATTGCCTTGGAAGACGAATACTTTGTTAGCCGAAAGCTGTATCCTAATGTGGACTTCTACTCAGGTATTGTTCAACGTGCTCTTGGCATTCCTACCGATATGTTTACCTGTGTTTTTGCCTTAGCAAGAACAGTGGGTTGGATTGCTCAGTGGGAAGAAATGATTACTGATCCTGAGTATAAGATTGGTCGTCCACGTCAGTTATACGTTGGCGAAACCTCACGTAAAGTGCCAAACATTTCTGTTCGTAAATAAAGGTTTTAAGGCCGCTCATGTCTCGTACTCTTTATGACAAATTGTGGGATGACCACATTGTTTACTCGGAAGAGGATGGCACAGCCACGATCTATATCGACCGGCAGCTGCTCCATGAGGTAACCAGTCCTCAAGCATTTGAGGGCTTGAATATGGCCGGCCGTCCTGTTTGGCGCATCTCCGCCAATTTGGCGGTATCCGATCACAATGTGCCAACAACAGATCGCTCTGAAGGTATTTCTGATCCTATTTCAAAGTTACAAGTTGATACCCTGGATCAAAACTGCGATGCATTTGGTATTACCCAATACAAAATGAACGATACCCGGCAAGGGATTGTTCATGTGATTGGGCCGGAGCAGGGCGCTACTTTACCTGGCATGACGGTGGTGTGCGGAGATTCTCATACTAGTACCCATGGTGCTTTTGGTGCCCTAGCTTTTGGAATTGGTACCTCTGAGGTAGAGCATGTGTTGGCAACCCAAACATTGCTCATGAAAAAGAGTAAAAATATGTTGGTACGAGTCGATGGTCGCTTACAGCCAGGCTCTACCGCTAAAGATATAGTGCTTGCTGTAATCGGCAAGATCGGGACTGCTGGCGGTACTGGTTACACCATCGAATTTGCTGGAGAAGCGATCCGGAATTTATCCATGGAGGGTCGCATGACCCTTTGCAATATGGCAATTGAAGCTGGTGCACGTGCGGGCTTAGTGGCAGTTGATGAAACCACGATTGAATACATTCAAGGTCGTCCTTATGCACCGAAAGGCCCAGCTCTTCTGCAAGCCATGCAGTATTGGAGAACTTTACATTCTGATGCAGACGCAAAATTTGATGCAGTAGTTGAATTACGTGCAGAAGAAATTGATCCACAAGTGACTTGGGGTACATCACCAGAAATGGTGCTTTCAATTAGTGATCGAGTACCTGATCCTGAAAAAGAGCGTGATCCGAATAAGCGATCTGCTATGGAACGCGCCTTGGAGTATATGAACCTAATTCCCAATACTCCCCTGAGTAGTATCGCAATCGATAAAGTTTTTATTGGCTCTTGTACCAATAGTCGGATTGAAGATATTCGTGCTGCTGCCAAAGTTGTTGATCGCCTTGGTAAAAAAGTCGCTGCTAATGTCAAGTTAGCCTTAGTTGTTCCTGGCTCTGGCTTGGTAAAAGCTCAGGCAGAACGTGAAGGTTTAGATCGGATTTTTAAAGCTGCTGGTTTTGAGTGGCGCGAGCCCGGATGCTCTATGTGCTTAGCAATGAATGCTGATCGTCTAGAGCCAGGAGAGCGTTGTGCGTCTACTTCGAATCGAAATTTCGAAGGGCGTCAGGGTAATGGTGGTAGAACACATTTAGTGAGTCCAGCAATGGCAGCTGCTGCAGCGATTGAAGGTCA
>CAJARE010000202.1 GCA_903944255.1 uncultured beta proteobacterium | reverse complement strand
TGGATAGGCTTGGTTTTGAGCCGCCATTGCAATAGCAGCACGCATTGCAGTTTCATGTCTCTTGATGGGAATTGATGAAAGAGTAGTTTTTGCTAGGACGCCTCGAGCCAGGCCAGCTAAACCAATACCGCATAAACACAATAATGCGCCGCGCCGCTTCATATTAAGCTCTACCAGTGCTGCCAAAGCCACCACTTCCGCGACTACTTTCAGTAAATTCTTCAACAACTTTGAGTTCTACTTGTAGTACAGGCATTACGACGAGTTGGGCTAAGCGCTCCATGGGTTCAAGTTTGAATGGGATAGACCCGCGATTCCAAGTGCTGACCATGAGTTGTCCCTGGTAGTCAGAGTCAATCAGACCAACTAAATTGCCGAGTACGATGCCATGCTTATGACCCAGTCCTGAGCGGGGCAAAATAAATGCTGCATAACGTGGATCTTCAACATAAATCGACAAACCAGTTGGAACTAGGATAGTTTGACCTGGCCCAATTTCAATCGTTTCATCAATACATGCTCGAAGATCTAGGCCAGCACTTCCTGGTGTGCCATAAGTAGGCAGTTGATCGCGCATCCGTTCATCCAGAATTTTGACTTGTAAAGATTGCATGAGATGTCCTAAAGCGAGTAAGGGGAAACGGTAAAGACGGTATTTTTATTTAGATTTTTTTCGCAACAAGTGCAATGAGTTGTCTTGCAAGCTGAATTTTTTCAGCATTTGCTAGTTTTTTACTACCCTGTGCATCGATGACAAGTAATTGATTTAGATCGCTGCCAAAGGTATCGGGCCCAATATTGCCCACAATCATCGGGATACCCTTACGCTTGCGTTTCTCATCAGCATGCAACTCTAGATTGCTGGACTCAGCTGCAAACCCGACACAGTATGGATATGGCTTGCCGCCCTTAGTCTTTACTGTTTTTGCAATATCGAGAAGGATATCTGGATTAGGAACAAACTCTAATGCTGGGGCTTTTCCACTTTGGCGTTTGATCTTGTCTTTTGCGGGCTTTTCAATTCCCCAGTCTGCTACCGCAGCTACAGCAAAAAAGATATCGTTATCAGTCGATTGCAGTGCCGCTGCATGCATTTGCTTTGCGCTAGTGATATCGGTGCGAGTGATTTTTCCGGTAGCAGCAAGAGGTGTCTCTAGGTCACAAGGGCCAGCAATGAGGTGGACGTCTGCGCCAGCTTCAAGCGCTGCACGTGCAATCGCAAAACCCATTTTTCCAGAACTGTGATTGGTAATTCCGCGAACAGGATCAATTGCTTCAAAAGTAGGGCCAGCAGTAATCAATACTTTTTTACCGGCAAGTATCTTTTTTTGGAAGAAGGCAACTACTTGCTCGCATATTTCAGTGGGCTCAAGCATTCTACCCATACCAATCTCACCACATGCCTGAAAGCCACTTGCTGGACCAAGTAAGCTAACGCCATCTTGATGAAGACGTTGGGCGCTTCGCTGTGTAGCTGCATGTTCCCACATCTGTTTATTCATTGCCGGCGCAAGCAGCAAAGGACAATCTCTTGCAAGACATAGGGTGCTTAGTAAATCATCGGCCAAACCAAGAGAAAGCTTTGCCATAAGATCTGCACTTGCTGGAGCAATCAAAATCGCATCCGCAGCTCTAGATAATTCAATGTGGGCCATATTATTGGGGATGCTGTTATCCCACTGGCTTGTATAGACCGGATTACCAGTAATAGCTTGCATGGTGACGGCCGTCACAAACTGTCCCGCTGCTTCTGTCATCACAACTTGAACCGAAGCACCTTCTTGCATTAACTGGCGTGCAAGCTCAGGAGCCTTATAGGCAGCAATACCGCCTGAGATTCCGAGAACAAGTTTTTTATTTAAAAGTGATTGCATGGCGCCAGCTTACTGGGATTGAGATGATTTGCCAAATGACTTACGTAATTCACCCCAAATAATGAGGGCGGCTCCTATACAAATGGCACTATCGGCAATATTAAATGCGGGCCAGTGCCAGTTACCATAATGTAAGTCAATAAAGTCGACTACTGCACCATACATAATGCGATCCAATACATTACCGATTGCTCCACCCAAAATGAGGCTTAAAGCAAAGCAGAGTAATTTATCCGTTTGGTTTTTGTATAGCAGCCAAATAATATAAATTGCTGCTGCAATTCCGATGACGGTGAAAAACCAGCGTTGCCAACCTGAACTTTGTGCCAAAAATGAAAAGGCAGCGCCTGGATTAAATAGTAGTAGCCAGTTGAAAAACGGAAGCACTGGTTCTGGTACTCCAATTTTTAGATTACTGAGTGCTGACCATTTGCTGAGCTGATCAAGCAAAAGAACAATGACGGCGATTGCTAAATAGCGGAGAAATGATAGGCTCATGAAATAGTCTAGTACTTAAGCAAATAGGCGGTGATCGCCATCACCAAATACATTACCAATGCATCGACCACACAAGTCTGGATGCTCAGTATTGCTTCCTACATCAGCAGTGTGGTGCCAGCAGCGTCCACATTTCCGATATTGGCTGCTGCGAACAAGTACTTCTAAGCCATCATTACTGAGCTCAATATTGGCGCTAGAAGTAATGGTTACAAAGCGTAAATCGTCTTCTAGTGAATGCAAGATTGCAAAATCAACATCTCCTACCTTGATCGTCAATTCGGCCTGTAAAGAGGAGCCTACATGACCCGCTTCACGCTCGAGCTCAATTGCTTTTGTCACCTCTGAACGGATTTCGCGAATGCGATTCCATTTCGCCAGTAATTCATCAGCATTCATGATTGCAGGGAGTTGCCCAAACTCTTCCATAAAGATAGAGTCTTTAGCAGTTTCATTTGAACCATGAGGGAATGATTGCCATGCTTCTTCTGCAGTAAAAGAAAGGAAAGGTGATAACCATTTCAGGAGGTTACGGGTAATATGAAATAGTGCGTTCTGTGCAGCCCGCCGATCAGCTGAATCCGGGGCGCTGGTATAGAGACGGTCTTTCAAAATATCAAGATAGAAACCACCTAAATCTTCCGAGCAGAATGTGAGCATACGTGCAACTGCTGGTTGGAATTCATATGCTTGGTAATGGGCTTTGACATCACTTTGTAATTGATTGGCGAGCGCTACAGCATAGCGATCAATTTCTAGCCATTGATCGGCTGGCATGCTGTGCTTACTAGGATCAAAGTCGGAGAGATTGGCTAATAAAAAGCGCAATGTATTGCGAATACGGCGATAACTTTCAGTCACGCGTTTGAGGATCTCATCAGAGATCGTCATTTCGCCTGAGTAATCGGTTGAAGCTACCCAGAGACGAATAATTTCTGCGCCGAGCTTATCAGCTACTTGTTGTGGAGCAATCACGTTACCTACAGACTTGCTCATCTTGCGACCTTGGCCATCGACCGTGAAGCCATGCGTCAATAAAGCCTTATAAGGAGGCTTGCCATCGAGCATAGCGCCAGTTAATAGTGAAGAATGAAACCAACCGCGATGCTGGTCAGAGCCCTCTAAATACAAATCAGCCCAACGACCATCCGAGGTTTGCGCTTGCGCAGTTAATAGCTCATCACGATGTGATCCACGAATGACATGCCAGTGAGTTGTGCCTGAATCAAACCAAACGTCCAAGGTGTCACGGTTTTTTTCATACTGAGATGCTTCATCACCTAATAACTCAGCTACTTCTAATTTCTGCCAGGCCTCGATACCTCCTTTTTCAACTCGTTTAGCGACTTCCTCTAGGAGTTGGGCAGTGCGAGGATGTGGCTCTCCACTTTCTTTATGAACAAAGAAGGCCATGGGCACACCCCATTGGCGTTGGCGTGACAAGGTCCAGTCAGGGCGATTGATAATCATGCTGTTTAAACGTTGCTTTCCCCAGGCTGGGAAAAACTCAGTGTTCTCGATACCCTTTAAGGCTGTTTCACGCAGCGTTGGGTTACCGTCCGATGGTTTCTTATCCATGCTCGCAAACCACTGTGAGGTTGCGCGGTAAATGATAGGCGACTTATGGCGCCAGCAATGCATATAGGAGTGGGTGTAGGTTTTGTCTTGTAACAAACTACCAGCCTCGCGCATTGCCTCGACAATTTTAGGATTTGCTTTCCAGATGTACTCGTTTGCAAAGAGTGGAAGCCAGGAGGCATACACCCCGTTACCCATCACAGGATTCAGAATGTCCTTGTCATCAAGTTGATTGGCTTTGCAGGACTTAAAGTCTTCTTCGCCATAAGCAGGTGCTGAGTGAACAACTCCTGTACCGGTATCTAAGGTGACATACTCAGCAGGATAAATTGGTGACAGACGTTTATACCCATCATGCAATGGCGCAAGCGGATGCCAGAAAGAAATATTCGCAAGTTGTGCGCCCAGGCAAGTAGCAATGACTTTGCCTTCTAGGCCGTAGTCTTGTAAGCAAGTTTCAACCCGATCTTTTGCCAAGATGAGTAACTTATCACTCACATCCACCAGTGCGTAAGTGAGCTCGGGATGAACGTTCAATGCCTGGTTGGCTGGAATAGTCCAAGGGGTCGTGGTCCAGATCACAATCTGGCCAGGCTTATTCGGCAGCTCAGGCAAGCCAAATGCTTTTGCTAGGGCAGGACGCTGAGCATCATCAAATGCAAAACCTACATCGACCGTTGGGTCGGTCTTATCCTGATACTCAACCTCAGCCTCAGCTAATGCAGAGCCACAATCAAAACACCAGTTCACAGGTTTTAATCCACGGAAGACATAACCCTTCTCCCAGATCTTGCTGAGCGCACGAATTTCATCAGCTTCATTACGGTAGCTCATGGTCAGGTAAGGATTATTCCAATCTCCCAATACACCTAAGCGCTCAAAATCTTTTTTCTGCTTTTCAACTTGAACTAGAGCATATGCGCGTGCTTTTGCTTGTACTTCTGCAGTTGGTAAATTTTTACCAAATTCTTTTTCTATTTGAATTTCAATTGGCATGCCATGACAGTCCCAGCCTGGCACAAAGACTGCATCAAATCCCATTAGCCAGCGTGACTTCACAATCATGTCTTTAAGAATCTTGTTGACTGCATGACCAATATGAATATCGCCGTTGGCATAAGGAGGACCATCATGCAAAATAAACTTGGGTTGATTTGCATGTGCCGCACGAATTTTTTCGTAGAGCTTATTTTTTTGCCATTGGGCAACCCATTGCGGTTCGCGCTTAGCTAGATCGCCTCGCATCGCAAATGAGGTATCCAGTAGATTGACGGGATAAGTGTTTTCTTTTTCAGACATAAGTTTTTTTCTGGAAATAATTTCTGGCATGCGCTGCATCAGATGCAATCGCTTTAGTAAGGGTTTCGAGGTCTTCATACTTGGCCTCATCCCGAATTTTTTCTAGTAGTTCCACAGTAATAATTTTTCCATAGACATCTTGCTGGTAATCAAATACATGGGTTTCGAGTAATACGCGACCTTGGTCTTCGACCGTTGGTCTAACGCCAAGACTGGCTACTGCAGCTAAAGGCTTTTCACTAAGACCTAAGACTTGTGCTGTAAAAATACCAGTAGTTGCTGGCTTGCGATGATGCAGGTGATTGGCTACTGCTAAGTTCAAAGTAGGAAAGCCCAATTGTCGGCCCAATTGCTGGCCATGAATGACATGTCCAGAAATACCATAGGGCCTACCTAATAATTTTTCCGCTAACTTCATATCGCCATTTGCAAGAGCAGTTCGTAATGCTGAACTAGAAATACGCTCACCATTATCCTGAATGGTTTGGATGCTAGAGACCTCGAAGCCATATTCTTGGCCTGCTGCTTTAAGGCTCATAAAATTTCCTGCGCGTTTAGCGCCATAGCAAAAATCATCACCTATCAAAATCCACTTTGCATTGAGGCGCTTGACGATGATTTCTGAAACAAATTCCTCAGGCGTAAGACGGGCAAAAGCAGAGTTGAAATGCTCTACTACTACCCGATCAATTCCGATCGTAGAGAGTGCAGCCAGTTTGTCACGTAAATTCATGATGCGGGGTGGAGCTTGTTCAGGGGCAAAGAACTCTTTGGGGTGTGGCTCAAAGGTCATGACGCAACTAACTAAGCCTCTTTCTTTAGCGCCATCGACCAGATGCTTCAGTAGGGCGCGATGACCCCTGTGCACGCCATCGAAATTTCCAATGGTTAAGGCACAAGCGGGTCCTGCAGAAAACTGGGTGGGGCCTCGGAATACGTTCACAAAATCGCTTTCAGGGTAGCCATCAATTATATTGTGGGCATGCTTTCAATCGTCACCTTAATCTCAGGCCGCGGATCTAATTTCGAGGCCATCGTTAAAACTGCTCAAAAAGAGCAGTGGCCGGTCCAGTTTGCTGGGGTCATTGCAAACCATTCTGCGGCTAAGGGCCTTGAATTTGCTCGCTTGCAGGGCATTCCAGCGTACACCATAGAGCATCAAGAGCATGTGACCCGAGAATCTTTTGATGCAGCCCTTATTAAGCAAATTGATGAATTAGGGGCGGATTTGGTGGTTTTGGCTGGCTTCATGAGAATTCTAACGCCAGGCTTTATCCGCCATTTTGAGGGTCGCCTCATGAATATCCACCCTGCTTTACTGCCAGCATTCCCTGGTTTGCAT
>CAJARE010000201.1 GCA_903944255.1 uncultured beta proteobacterium | reverse complement strand
GGTCTTTGTAATAAGTATCTAGGCTCCATGCCATCATCGGAGCGGCCATTACCGGAAAGCCTGGCACAAAGTGATGCTCTTGAATCCGAAAACCCGGAATTTGGTTGTAAGGATTAGGAATAATTTCGCTTCCAATCGGAAACTCACCCATCTTAAAGCGATGCTGATTCTCAGGCGTGTTGATATCGGCCTTAATCGGATCGCCTTCTGCCGTTGATTGAATGCGACCTGCAATTAACTCTCTTGCAGTTGGATGTAATTGTGTTTTGGTTCCTAATGCAAGTGCTGCGCATTGACGCGTATGGTCATCTGGTGTTGCCCCAATTCCCCCGGTACTAAAAACAACATCGCCACTGGCAAAGCTTGCTTTAAGTGTTGCTGTGATTTGATCGGGATCATCGGCAACATATTTTGCCCAAGACAAACTAAGGCCTCGCTCATTGAGCAACTCAATGAGCTTACTCATATGCTTATCCTGACGGCGCCCTGACAGAATCTCATCACCAATCACAATCAGACCAAAGCGGCGAGATGTTATTGCTGGTTCATCAATGACCACTTTTTTTAATGCATCAACCATCGTACGGAAGCTCCATATCAACTACGCGACTTTCTATAGTGAGTGATTTTGCCAATTCTTCTTGTCTGAGCTCCTTTAGAGCATCTAATAAAAAATGACTAAACCACAAAGCCGCAAATACAAAAATTAGAGAGTAAATCCAAAGCGCTACAAAACTCACAATCGGAAATAAAATCAGCGCCAATGCCGAAGTTGCCCAAAAGAAAGTAGGAACGGCCCCAAGCATGCCTGACACAATACCCATTGTCAGTAGCGGCCAGCGATATTTTTCCAGTAATACATCACGCTCTTCAGAGCTAGCATGATTAGCAAGGACGTCATAAGACATTAAGCGCATCGTCAACCAACCCCATAATAATGGGGGCAATACTGCCACTAAAGGGGGAACCCACCATACCGGCAAAGTCAACAACACTAGAGCCAAACAAATCAGTGCGGACCACAGTGTGTAAACCAGGCTGCCAAATAGGCCGCCGCCCCTTTTGTAAATAAGATCTTGATAAGCGGCCTGCTTAGCCACAGTATTCACAATCGCTGGAACAGTCGAAAAAGCAATAAATACTAGCAAGCTAATCGTGATGAGCGGAATAATCAGCATGACAAAAAATAATGGAGCAATCCATGCTCGCGCATTTTCAAATCCAGCCCAAATTAAGCCATCCTGAATCCAACTGGTAAATATGGATGTGGTTAAGAAGATACTAAGGAGCTCTAAGGCTGGAGTCCATGTCAGCCAAATCAGGCAACCCCAGAGGACTGACACGATTAAAAAAGGACGCATACTGAGCCACAGCATTCGAGGATGCATGGCGCCGACTAGAGCGAAGCCAAAAGACTTCAATACTTGCTGTAAACCAATCATATGATTCCTTATGCATGCAAAGCTGCATACCTACTTTGGTAATAATGCTTTCACTGCATGAACTAATCCCTGCCATTGCTGAGTCAGGATATTTTGCGATACCGTTAAGTTTCGCACGCCTGTGGGATAAACCTTATCCGGAAAAATAGCTGTGTTGAACAACATATCCCACCAAGGAAACAAAACACCGAAATTACATCCGCCCAAGACACCAGGTTTGCCTTTAGCTTCATGTCCATAGCCTACAGCATGATGCATGCGATGATACATCGGTGAAATCAACAAATAGCGAACGCTACCTAAATCCACCTTGAGATTAGCATGCTGCCAGCTCTCTATCAATTGGCCTAAAGCGACCAAGAGTACAAATTGACCTGGAGGCACACCAATGAATAAAGCCACTAAAGATAGAGTTAATGCACGCATGATGTCATCTAATAGATGATTACGATTATCAGTCCATGCAGTCATGACAGTTTGACTATGATGCAATGTGTGCAACTGCCACCACCAATTAAAAGTATGTGAAGCACGGTGGTACAAATAATCTACAGCATCTAATACAACCAAATAGATGAAAAAGCTCACCAGAGGAATCGAGCTGACACCAGGCCACCAAGATTCTACATTGAGACGTTCAAAGCGAAAATCATGCAAAACAGAATCAATTTCAAAGAAAAAGCCTGATAAAGCTATAAATAGTATGCCGTGAAAAATTCCTAAGCGATGAAACAAGGAGTAGACAATATCTGCTCTACTAGATTGTGAAAAATGTTCTTGCGCCTCTGCTGGCTTGAAGCGTTCCCATACTCTTAAAACAAATACGATTAATAAAACTTGCATACAGCCAAATAGAAACCAATCAATTCCATCAAATGCATCTTCTGCTAGAGACATGAGATCGAATTGATAGAGTAAGGGTCCTACAATATTCGCAAAAATCCATTCCTGAACGCTGCCATAAGCATTCGAAATTGAAGTGGTGATCGAACTAAAATCCATGGCTTATTTTGACTTATTTGAATGAGATTTGGGTAACAGCCCAAAACAAAAACCACGATTTTTGAGATTGATAATCAATTGCTCCAGTACCGCGGGTGCCCAAGGATCTTTTCTAGACCAGATCCCAAGGTGGGCCATGGTGATATCTCCATCGGCAATACTTTTACTCGCTTTTGCCAATAACTTCGCGTTAGGGTATTTATCAGAATCTAACTCATCACCTAAAAAACCAGCCCCCGCCCATCCGATATGTTCAAATCCACACATATCCCCCATCCTAATCAGGGTAGGAGAAGTTTTCCCTCCAGGTGCGCGCCAAATCTTTTCTATAGACTCACCAGTCAATTCTATAAAGCGCTGATCAACTCGCCGAATTTCTTTACACATAGTTGCTTCGTTATAGAGCAAAGTCATTCCAGCCTTCGGTCCAAATTGGGGTTTTTCAAATACCTCACCATTAGGTCCATCTTTAACAAAATAAACGTGATCATAGGTATGACTACCAAAGCGATGGCCTTCGCGAACTCTTGCTTGCCAGTAGGCCTGCCAAGAATCGTCTAGCGCGAAGTCGCCCCGAAATGTTTTCTCATTGGAAAGAAAAAAAGTCGCTTTGACATCTTGGCGCTTCAATATCTCTGCCACCTTTTCTGCGACAGACATATTTCCTGTATCAAAAGAGAGGTAAACCGTCTTATTACAGCTCTGGGGCTGAGCGCTTACCTGAAATGAACAACAGCCGATTAAAAACGCAGCTGTAATGCCTCTTGAAAGATAGCTTAACCGCGTTTGCTGCCTTAACATCCTATTCCCACGCAGCTCTTGGATAGAAGAAAACACCATGGGGAGACTTTCCAACCGGAATGACTGTCATTAACTTCATCGATGGGATATCAATCACCCCCACCTTTTTTGAGAACCGGAGGGTTACCCATAGCGTCTTGCCATCAGGTGTAATTTCCATATCGTCTGGACCTGCAGGTAAGCCGGTAATATCTCCCACCTTCTCTAGGGTCTGCATATTAATCATACTAATAGACGAGGCAATGCGATTGGTTACAAAGACGTGTTTTTTATCGCCGAGGGGTCGAAAATTGTGGGCACCTTTACCAGTAATAATGCGCTTTACTTCCTTGCGGTTTTTCCAGTCAATGACTTGTACATTGTCCTCACCGGTAGCACCAAGCAATAAATACTGATCGCCTGGAGTCATCCATAAGCCGGCAGGAACCTTAGCAGTAGGCATTTTCCAAAGTACATTTTGAGTATCTAAATCAATCGCAGCCAACTCATTAGAGTCTTGCAGAGTAATAAAGGCAATTTTGCTATCCGCTGTAAAAGCAATATGACTTGGTGTCTTTGCTAACTTTACAGTCTTTGCTAACTTCAGATTTGCGCCATCAGCAGCATAAATATCCACACGATCTAAACGATTGCCGTTGGCCACAAACCATTTGTGGTTTGGCGAATAACCGATTTGATATGGATCGATAATGTTTGGGATCCTACCTGTGAGCTCACCAGTCGTTGGGTTCATTAAGACCACATCATTACCAACAGCATTGGCAATCAATAATGTCTTCTCATCAGGTGTCATCATTAAGTGATGAGGCTCCTTGCCAACGGCTAGCGTTTTTACCACTTTGCGTGTTGGCATATCAATCAAGCTAACAGATGCATCACCTGAATTGAGAATGACAGCTAATTTGGGTTCAGCTGAGGCACTTGGTAGCGCGAACGCGAGAGGGCTAAGAACAATCAATAAAAGCCCAGATAGCGCAAGAATGCGAAATCTTAGAAGAGTGACAAATGTATACATTGCTATATTGTAAGCAATCAAAGGCTAAAAAAGACCTTCTAAGACGCGAGTATTTGACCTAGCGCAAGCTTGCTAAAACCTTTTCTAAGCGCTTTAGGGACATGGGGGTCGGGGTTTTGAGTTCTTGGGCGTAGAGCGCAACCCTTAGCTCCTCTAACTGCCAACGAAAATCCCGTAAACCCTGATCCTCAAATAAGGCATATGAGCCCGCTCCCTTATTGCCCTGGAGCAACTTTTGCCAAGGCCTAGCTACCGACTCCCAATCTTTTTGACATTGCGCATCACGACTGGGGTTAGAGCGCAATTTATCAATCCTCAGGGCAACTGCCTTGAGATATCGCGGCAAATGAACCAGCTGACCATAGGGAATCTCAGATACAAATTTTGGAAAAATCAATGCCTGTAGTTGAGCTTGAATATCTCCGTAAGCACTCGGTGAGGCTGCTTTTGCTTGTGCCAGTTTTTTCTGTAAATCGGCATTTGCTTGGAGCGCAGCTAATGCATGTTTGCTAATTTCTTGAGCTATTAAAGCTAGTCTGGGCTTGCCTGCTTGTAAACGCTGCTTAAATTGCTCTGCTGTCACAGGCAGGTCATCAGACATCAATGCTCGCTCAACTGCCAAATTCAGAATCTGTTCTACGAGTCCCTCTACTGATCCGATATTAATAAACAACAAGCCTAAGTCACGTAATCCAGGCAATTGCTTTTGTAAAGACTTGAGCGTTTCTTTATTGGCCAGAATAAATAAGCGTCGCAATCCTTGCCAATGCTGTTTGCGGGCTTCTTGCAAATCATCAAATACCTCTAGATCTACAAAATCATTCCGATCGACTAAGGCTGGATAGCCAAAGAGCGTTTGATTGCCCTTCTGAATTTCAAGCGTTTCTGGCAGTTCACCAAATTCCCAAGCTTGATAACCACTCTGCTCTACCTTACGGGTAGTCTCCTTCTTGGTTTGAATAGCCTCAATACCGAGTTCAGTCTGGGCGGTCTCTTGAGCGATGGCCTGAAAAGCAGTGCGGGCCGATTCGCCATACTCAGAACGTAGGCGCGCTAAATTACGCTCTACCTCTAATTGACGCCCATGCTCATCAATCAACCTAAAGTTCATTGAGCAATGCAACGGTAGCGCTTCGGGCCTAAAGTCGGTCCGTTTAATTTCTAAACCACGCTCTTCACGCACATCAGCCATCAAATCTTCTAAAAAGTCACCAGCGCCAAATTGCTTTCGCTCTAGCTTACGCTCCAAAAATGATTTTGCGTACTCCGGAAGTGGTACGCAGTGACGCCTCAGTTTTTGTGGGAGTGTTTTTAATAGTAATAAGACTTTTTCTTCGCACATCCCAGGTACTAGCCATTCACAACGACGCCCATCCACTTGGTTGAGTTGCGTTAATGGAACCACTAAAGTGACTCCATCCTTTGGGCTGCCAGGCTCAAAATGGTATGTCAGACTTAGTTCAGATCCACCAACCAACATCTTTTTGGGATATCGATCTACCGTAATACCAGCAGCTTCATGACGCATTAAGTCCGCTTTAGCTAGGCATAACTGAGAATCCTCCTCAGGAACTTTTTTTAACCATATCAACATTTGCTCTCGACTGCAGACTGACTTAGGAATGCGAGAGTCATAAAAAGCAAAGAGTAAATCATCATCTACCAAAACATCAGGTCGGCGAGAGCGATGTTCAAGTGCTTCTATTTCCCGAATCAAGCGGCGGTTATGCCAAAAGAATCCAAACAGATTAGGATACTTTTTCTTGGCATCAGCCTCAGTTTCTCTCTGCAGTGCTGGGGAGTCCATACGCCCAAACATTGCCTCCTCAACCAAAGCCTGCCGAATAAACAGCTCTCTAGCTTCTATAGGGTTATGGGGCTCATAACGAACTTTGCGCCCATGGTAAATCGGTAGGCCATAGAGGGTGCCACGTTCAAAAGCCATCACCTCACCTTGGCGGTTATCCCAAAAAGGGTCACTTAAAGATTTAATGAGGCGATGCACTGCAACGCGCTCTACCCACTGTGGCTCTATTTTCGCTATCGTGCGAGCATACATACGGGAGGTTTCTTGCAACTCTCCAGCCAGAATCCAGGCGCCCGCTTTTTTACCAAGGGTTGATCCAGGCCATATGAAAGGTCGGATACCACGCGCACCAACATAAGCGCCGATTTTGCTACCGCGCTCTTGTGACTTTTCATCCTCTTCTTTTTTGGCGACATAACCCAATAAGCCTGTTAGCAAGGATACGTGGACCTGCTCATAAGTGGCTGGTAAGCTATTTTCTTTCCAGCCTTTTTCTCCCAGCATTGTATGAAGTTGGCCATGAACATCACGCCACTCACGTAATCGCCTAGGCGATAAAAATTTACTACGACAAAGATTTTCTAATTGGCGATTACTATGCTTGTGTTGCAAAGCGTCCTGATACCAATTCCACAGTTTTACAAAGCTCAAAAATTCGGAACGTTCATCGGCAAACTGCAAATGCGCTTGATCTGCTGCACCAGCTTGATCTAAGGGGCGCTCTCGAGGGTCTTGCGTTGATAAAGCTGAAGCAATAATGGCGACTTCTTTAATCGCATTCTGTTCTTTGGCAGCTAACAGCATCCTACCAATGCGTGGGTCAAGGGGTAAATCCGCTAACTGCTGACCTATCGTCGTTAATTTAAAACTCTGATTGATATCTTTATTATCACTATCAAGACTCTCATCAAACTCAATTGCACCAAGCTCGTCTAATAACTGTACGCCATCTGCGATAGCCCTTCCGAATGGTTTATCGATGAAAGGAAAATGCTGAATCCGAGGTAAACGTAAGGCACTCATTCTAAGTAGAACTGCTGCCAATGAGCTACGTAAAATTTCTGGATCCGTAAACTTCGGACGGCCTTGATAGTCCTGTTCACTATACAAACGAATACAGATACCGTCTGATACCCGCCCACAACGCCCCGCCCATTTATTAGCGGCAGCTTGAGAAATCCGCTCGATATGCAACAGCTCCACATTATTGCGATAAGAAT
>CAJARE010000200.1 GCA_903944255.1 uncultured beta proteobacterium | reverse complement strand
GGCAACATCAATCCAATGCTGTTTATTTCCTAAGACATAGTGATTGGATTCCAGAACTTCATCTAGCGGCTTAAGCATCAGCGTTATTGCAGCATCAAATACGTCGTCTTGATTTAGCTTGGGATGCCGATTTGGGTATTTATATTGATCAAGCAATGCCTTGAAGGGCCCATCATTCCGTTCAATCCAAATTTGAGCAGCCACTGCGTCGATCTCGCCCCAGTTATCGGGGTCAGATTGCTGCAATGCCCATTGCATGATCTCTAAACTTTGATCTAGAACGAGATCCCCCACAATGAGCACAGGAACCGTCCCTTTTGGGGATGCCATCAACATCGATTGTGGCTTATTACGCAATTCAATCTCCCTGTGCTCAACCTCAATACCGGCGTACTTTAAGGCCATGCGAGCGCGCATTGCATAGGGGCACCTGCGATAGGAGTACAAAATGGGCAACATAGATTGAGGGGCTTACCTACCTAGCGCGATTGCAGCGTGCGACCTACGCCTTAGAAAAAACAATAAGTCTTTGGTTTATATGAATAGCTTTGCAGGACTTGGGTTCTTAGGGTTTCTTTTTCGTCTGCTTGGAGATGTATTCCCAAGTTTCCATCTGAAAATCAGTTGCATGCTTCTTGTCGGAGAGATAGCGATTTAATCGATCATGATCAACGCTGTGCGCTAGTTGTTGGAGCTGAGCTAATAAGATCTTAAATTGCTCTCCCGCTGCTTCTGGGTGTTTAGAGAGATAGTTCAGGTCCATGGAATGACGCTGACTTTCATGGTGTCCATGCGAATAATGAGGCTCATGATGGCTGTGTCCTTTTTGGTCTGGGTGCGAAATAAGCCCCAGTTCAATTTTGGCTTTTTCTAAGAGCCGATCCACCTCGACTTTAGATAGATGTAAGCGCTTAGCCTCTGCATCAATAATTGTTCGCTCGTCAGGGGAAATTTGTCCATCACCGAGCATTTCATAGAGCTCTTGTTTCATGGTCTCGCGCTCAATCCGTAATTGATCACTAAACGCGGAGGAGAGAATCGCAGCAGGGATTGCAAAGATGCCGATACCCAGCAATGCCAAGACAATCGTAATAGCACGCCCTGCGGGAGTTACTGGTGAAATATCCCCATAGCCAACGCTGGCCAATGTAATCACTGCCCAATAAATCGATTGGGGAATATTTTCAAATTTATCAGGCTGAGCCTCATGTTCAAATAAGTAGCCAAGACAAGCTGCCAGCATCACGAGCATTAGCATAATAAAGATAGAAGCCTTCATCACTGGCCATTCGCGCTGGATGACATAGAACAACGATTTTGTTGCTGCAGAGTAGCGCCCCAATTTAAATAAACGCATCAGACGGAATACTCGTAGGAAGCGCAGATCAAAGAGGTGATCTAAAAGACTTTCAAGGAAAAATGGCGCAATCGCCAAGATATCAATCAGACTTGAAAATTGTCGTGAGAAGTTAATTCTTCCTGCTAGCCAATGTTGGTATTTTGGGTTCTCTGTGCAACTATAGATGCGCATGAGGAATTCGGTTGAAAAGATAGCGACAGCGATGGTATCAATGACGATGAATTCAACATGAAAGTAATAATTGATTGATTGGACCGATTCTAAAATCACACAGGTTACTGAGATCAATACCCAAATTACAATCGTGAAATCAAATATTTCATGCAGTTTGCCGCTGTCCGGTGTTTCATTCACAATGGCATAGACCTTTTGGCGCAATGTTTTATCGCGATTGCGCTCCATAAACTCAACCATTGCAGGGTATACAGCGCGCAAGAGTTTAAAGAGTCTTAATAAGCGAAGGACTCGCAGAGCACGAAGATCAAGATTAAAAAATGCCGCAAGATAAAACGGCAATATCGCGACTAAATCAATAATTGCAAATGGGCTTCTAATAAATCGTAGTCTGGGCAATTTGTCCTGATTAAAGTCAGGATCTTCAGGGGCCACATAAAGGCGCAGAAGATATTCAATCGTAAAGATGGCGACTGAGGCTACATCAAACCAATGGAACTGTCTTTCCCGAGAATCATAAATAATCGGAATCGTTTCAGCGAGTAATGCAGCTAAATTAACCAGAATGACAATGATGATTGTCTTTTCAAAAACACTGCTATACCCATCCGGGTTATCTTTATTGAGAAGAAGGTCATACACTAACCTTCGGATCGATCGATGTTTTTGACCGTCTGATAACGGAGCGCTACTCATAACTTAGCCTCACCAATCTTTATTAAATAAAAACCGCGATCGCAAAGACTAATCCTAAATTCCATTCCACTTAATAAGACATCAGCATCCTTAAGCTCTGAGACCAATGGAGATCCGGTGGGGCCTGGCTGAAGTCGCTCAAATACTAGGGCACCTTTAGACTCAAGATGCTCCCGATCGCATTTTTTAGCCCAAATGAGGCCATTCTCCAAAAAAGTATTCGAGACATCAGGAAACTTACCCTTGGGTCCAAATAAATTGGCAAGGCACTCTCCCCAGGTATTTGGCTGGAACTTGAGAGTCTTTAAGTCTTTATCCGTAGCTGGAGTGCATTTGAGAGGGGAAATTGGTTTACCAGTATTCATGTCCTCATCGACCCCAACGGCCCATGCCATCACAAGCTCGGCGTTCTTGCGAAACCATCTTGCACCAAGCAGCACTCATGCTCGGGCTTCCATTCATTGC
>CAJARE010000199.1 GCA_903944255.1 uncultured beta proteobacterium | reverse complement strand
AGTTTTTAATCCAGCGACTCCTTTGGATCATCTTGACCATACTCTAGATCTCCTTGACTTAGTCTTACTAATGTCAGTAAACCCGGGATTTGGTGGTCAATCTTTTATAGCAAGTACCCTCAATAAAATTGCACAGGTGCGTGCTCGCTTAGACCAGTATCAAGCTGACACTGGTCGTCATATACGGCTTGAAGTAGATGGTGGAATTAAGGTTGACAACATTGCGCAGGTTGCTAAAGCAGGTGCCGATACTTTTGTTGCAGGCTCAGCCATTTTTGGACAAGACAATTACGCCTCTGTCATTGAAGTAATGCGCGCAGAATTGGGAAAGTCGAGTAAAGCCTGATGCAGCGTGAAGAATTTAACGCCCTCGGGAAGCAGGGCTTCAATCGTATTCCTCTAGTAAAAGAAGTGCTTGCGGATCTTGAAACCCCCTTATCGCTCTACGTCAAACTAACTCAAGCATTTGGTAAAACCAATACTTATCTTTTGGAATCTGTTTTGGGTGGCGAACGTTTTGGGCGCTTCTCTTTTATTGGCTTACCAGCCAAAACCATCCTTAAAACCATTGGCACGCCTTCTGCGCCTGTAAATGAAGTCACAACCGATGGCAAGGTAGTGGAAATCAATACTGATAACCCGCTCGACTTTGTTGATGCTTATTTCAAGCGCTTTAAGGTTGCTCTACCACCCGGCTTGCCCCGCTTTTGTGGCGGTCTTGCTGGTTATTTTGGTTATGACACAGTCCGATATATTGAAGCGCGTCTTGCCAAGCATTCATTACCTGACGAATTAGGGGTGCCTGATATTCAACTGATGTTAACTGAAGAGCTTGCAGTGATTGATAACGTCGCTGGCAAAATCTATTTGATAGTGTATGCAGACCCAAGTCAGCCGGAGAGTTTTGATAGCGCTCATGAGCGCTTAAAAGAATTACTTGCCTGCCTTAGTAAGCCAGTGAGCATGCCTGCATCGTTACCAAGCAAGAAGACTGAGTTAATCCGCAAATTTAAAGCGGAAGATTTTGAAAATGCTGTACGTAGAACAAAAGAATATATTTTGGCCGGCGACTGCATGCAAGTGGTGATTGGTCAGCGAATCAGCAAACTATTTACAGATTCGCCACTAGCGCTCTATAGGGCTTTGCGTTCACTCAATCCCTCGCCTTATATGTATTTTTATGATTTTGGAGAGATGCAAATTGTGGGGTCTTCTCCAGAAATTTTGGTGCGCCAAGAGCAGCGTGACGCAGAAAAAATTGTTACGATTCGACCATTAGCTGGGACTCGTCCACGTGGAGCAAATACTACTGAAGATGAGCGGCTTGCTAAAGAACTCTTAGCTGACCCTAAAGAAATCGCTGAGCATGTCATGTTGATTGATTTAGCGCGTAATGATGTTGGGCGCATTGCTAAAACTGGCTCGGTGAAGGTCACGGATTCTATGTCCATAGAAAAATATTCTCATGTTCAACATATCGTAAGTTCCGTAGAAGGCCATCTTTTAGACAATATGAGCAACATGGATGTACTACGCGCCACCTTTCCAGCGGGCACTCTATCAGGAGCGCCTAAAATTCGTGCAATGGAAATCATTGATGAAATGGAAATTGTCAAACGCGGGGTTTATGGTGGTGCAGTTGGCTATCTGTCCTTCTCAGGTGATATGGATGTGGCGATTGCTATTCGTACTGGCGTCATTCGTGATGGCATACTGCACTCCCAAGCGGGCGCTGGTGTAGTAGCCGACTCTGACCCTACAGCAGAATGGAAAGAGACTGAAGCTAAAGCACGTGCCGTCCTTACTGCCGCTGATTTAGTACAAGGAGGACTTGATGCTCCTGATGATTGATAACTACGATTCTTTTACATACAACTTAGTCCAATATTTTGCAGAGCTAGGCGAAGAGGTCAAAGTATTTAGGAATGATGAAATTGCCGTTGAAGAAATTGCAAAAATTAATCCTGCACGTATTTGTATTTCTCCTGGGCCTTGTAGCCCAGCAGAAGCAGGTATTTCCGTTGAAACTATTAAACGCTATGCAGGACAAATTCCCATTCTCGGGGTTTGCCTCGGACACCAAGCAATTGGCGAAGCATTTGGTGGCAATATCATTCGCGCACAAAAAGTCATGCATGGTAAGACAGATGATATTCACCATACCGGGGTGGGTGTTTTTAAGAACTTACCCAACCCTTTTAAAGTGACTCGCTATCACTCTCTCGCAATTGAAAAGAGCACATTACCCGCAGCACTAGAAGTGACAGCCACCTCTTCTGACGGCGAAATCATGGGAGTACGCCATCGTGAGCTTGCAGTGGAGGGCGTTCAGTTTCATCCAGAGTCGATTCTGTCTGAGCATGGTCATGCTCTACTGAAAAATTTTTTACAAATTCAATAATTTATCTAGAGCTTATATGTCGATTACTCCTCAAGAAGCCCTCCAACGTTGTATTGAGCACCGCGAACTGTCTCAAGATGAAATGACAGCCATGATGCGACTCATCATGAGTGGTGAAATGTCACCAGAACTAGTCGCTGGCCTCCTAGTAGCACTTCGCACAAAGAAAGAAACGGTTGGCGAAATTGCTGCTGCTGCTCAAGTGATGCGTGAGTTTGCTACTTCAGTTCATGTTAATGATCGCACGCACTTAGTTGATGTTGTAGGCACTGGTGGTGATGGCGCCCACACCTTTAATATTTCAACTGCAGCGATGTTTGTAGCAGCCGGTGCGGGCGCTCAAATTGCAAAGCATGGCAACCGCAGCGTTAGCAGTAAATCGGGTAGCGCTGATGTACTAGAAGCACTAGGCGTCAATCTTGCCCTCTCTGCTGAACAAGTAGCTCAATGCATCTCTGCAGTGGGTACTGGCTTTATGTTCGCACCCAACCATCATCCCGCCATGAAAAATGTTGTTCCCATTCGCAAACAATTGGGTGTTCGTACTATTTTCAATATCTTGGGTCCACTGACCAATCCAGCTGATGCGAAGCGCATCTTAATGGGGGTATTTCATTCAGATTTAGTTGGCATACAAGCGCGGGTATTGCAGGCTTTAGGAATGGAACATGCGTTAGTGGTCTATGGTCGTGACGGTTTAGATGAAATCTCCTTAGAAGGCCCAACACTCGTGGGCGAGCTTAAAGATGGTGTCGTAGATGAATATGAAATCCACCCCAAAGACTTTGGACTCAATACTGCACTCACTAGTAGCTTTAAAGTAGGTAATGCGGAAGAGTCCAAAAAAATTGTTTTGGAGGTACTGAATAACGAGCCGGGGCCAGCCTGCGATATCGTTTGCCTCAATGCAGGCGCCACACTTTATGTCGCTGGCGTTGCTAAAGATATTGCAAGTGGTATTGCTATGGCTCAATCTGCAATACGCTCAGGCGCCGCTCGCCAAAAACTGGATGCGTTTGTCGCTGCAACCCAATCTAAATAAGTATTTATGAGTGATATCCTCGAAAAAATTGTTGCTACTAAGAAGATTGAGATTGCTAATATCTCCAAGCAATTTTCATTGGGAAATCAACGTGATCTGGCACTAGAAAATAATCAAAGCCCTGCTTTAAAGCCCCGTGGTTTCATTAACTCCATTCATCAAAAAATTGCCTCTGGCCAAGCGGGCGTTATTACTGAAATCAAAAAGGCGAGCCCCAGTAAAGGCATCTTGCGAGAAAACTTTAATCCTGCAGAAATTGCTTACTCTTATGAAAAGCATGGCGCGGCCTGTTTATCCGTTCTGACAGATATAGATTACTTCCAAGGATGCAATGCTTACCTGCAAGAGGCCCGAGCAGCTTGCACTATTCCCGTACTACGCAAAGACTTTACGATCGACCCTTACCAGGTCTATGAAGCTCGTGCTATTGGCGCAGATGCCATTTTGCTAATTGTTGCCTGCTTAGAACTCAATCAAATGAAAGAGCTTGAAGCGTGTGCCCATGAATTAGGTTTAGATGTTCTAGTTGAAGTGCACAGTGCACCGGAACTTGAACAGGCGCTTGAATTAAAAACGCCTTTATTAGGAATCAATAATCGTAACCTCAAAACTTTCGAAGTAAGCTTACAGACAACCCTTGCGCTCATATCTATGGTTCCCAACAATATAACTTTGGTAACTGAGTCAGGAATTCTAAATCGCTCTGATGTACAACTCATGCGCGCAAACCAAGTAAATGCATTTTTGGTTGGTGAAGCGTTTATGCGGGCAAGCGATCCGGGGGTAGCTCTTAGCGAGCTGTTTTCCTAGTATTTCTTAAAAGCTCAATGCCATACTTAAAAATGGCAATCAACAATAACGAACCCAAAATGTCGCCAAGCAGCATCACGAGAAAGTGCTGAATAGTTCCAGCATCTTCAAGCCCCATGATTGAGAACCACCACTGGTGAAGGCCAGCGCTCAATAAGGCAAAAAGTAAAATACACATCATTAATTTTTGAAGACTGAGATTACTCAGATCGGGCTCCAATTGAATATTGTTCAAAACAAAGATCCTGGCTAAATATGGTGCAAATCCTGATATCAAAGCGATGCCAATGCATGCCACTAAATCTTGAGGAAAGACTCCGTAGTAACTCAGCAAGAAGGATGAAAAACTAATCCCTAAAGCCCCCGGGAGCCCAAAGACTAAGATCAGAAATAATCTCAAGCCAGCGGGTAGATAAATCCAATGAACCCCAAGGCCATACATTAATTCAGTAGTTAACCAATCATTGAGATAAAACAAGATTAAATACAACACTGAACTGATTGCAAACTCAAACAGCCAGCCAGCAGGATTAGAAGAGAGCGCCTTAAACATTATTGATGAGTATGATTTATTTTTTCAAGATTGCATACAAGTTCCATACAAGTTCTCCTAAGGGCTAATACGT
>CAJARE010000198.1 GCA_903944255.1 uncultured beta proteobacterium | reverse complement strand
TGCATATAGATGAAAATTAACTTCGAAGAAATAAAAAAGCCATTTTAGCTAGTGATAAAACCACATAACTAAAATGGCCTGCTGTTACTTATCGCAATTTTGTAATTTACTTCTCTAATGCTCCGTAAATAACAGAGTTCAGTTGCTCGCGATGAATCTTACGAATATCACCAGGTGCTACACCCATCATCACGACGACCATTTGCTCTTTTGGATCAGCCCAGAAAACGGTGCCATAAGCCCCATTCCAGCTATAGTCGCCAACGTTGCCATTGATTGCAGATAAACCTCGCTCCATGCGAACTGCAACACCTAAACCAAATCCATAGCCTACTCGACCAGGCTCAGTCAACGCGACATTATTGCGAATATCTTTATTTAAATGGTTTGATGTCATAAATGCAACGGTCTGTGGCCCTAGAACTCTTTTACCCTCAAGACTTCCACCATTTAATAACATCTGACCAAAACGGATGTAATCACCAGCAGTGGAGTATGCGCAAGAACCACCGCAATCAAACTTCACCTTCTTAGTGAGAATATCGACCTTCTGAGGCTTGCCTGAAATAGGATCAATTGGTAAAGGCTGCGCTAAACGCGGACGATCTTTTTCTGCAAGATCAAAAGTAGTATCAGGCATACCCACTTTGCTCCAAATACGTTCTTGCATTACCGCACCTAGAGGACGACCTGCAATTTTTTCTTGAATGATCCCTAAGATATCAATACCAAATCCATAGTCCCAAGCGGTTCCTGGTTCATACAATAAAGGAGCACTTGCTAACTTATCAATAAACTCTTGATCTGATAATTGAAGAGCAGCAACTGCCGACCCTGCTGGATACATTTTATGAACTGGCGTTGCACCACGTCCACCATATGTTAGGCCATTGGTATGACGCATCAAATCTTGTACCGTAATTTGATTTTTTGCAGGAATTAAATTGAGCTTACCTTCAGCATCAACTTGCCCTACTTTCATATCCTTAAATTGTGGTAACCAATTTGAGATTGGTGCAAGAAGAGGCATCTTGCCTTCTTCATAAAATGTAAGCGCTCCTACTGAGGCCATTACCTTTGTCATCGAAGCTAAATTGAAGATCGCATCTTTTGTCATCGGCTTATTGCTAGCTTTATCTAAATAACCATATGACTTATAGATACTCAGCTTGCCATTTTTAGCTACTGCCAAAACAGCACCAGGCATTCGATTATTGGCAATTTCATCTGCAAAAAATGCATCAATCCGCTTTAAACCTTCTTGCGAAAACCCTTTGCCTGCATTCATGGGCAATGGTGTTTTAGGGGCATCTGCCGCAAATAGGGTTGCGCTCACCAATAAACCGGCAATGAGGCCGGTAGCCTGAAGTTTTTTCATCTTTTCTCCCGATGTTTTATGAATTTTTAATTGTTATTAAGGAAATGAATTCCTATACGCATTGAAGCAGAGTTTTTAAGCTTTAGCCTTGGGGAATATTCCTATATACCAATATTAGTATATAGAAAGGACTTTTAATTCTTTTGAGAAATATCTATTAAATATGACAATTGCGCTCTTATGTATAAATATGACGCCATTGACCAAACCCTTGTAGATCAGCGGGTTGCCCAATTTCGGGATCAAGTAGCAAGGCGCTTAAATGGCAGCTTAGCCGAGGAAGAATTCCGACCCTTACGTCTACAAAACGGTCTTTATCACCAGCGTCATGCCTATATGCTTCGGGTCGCCATTCCCTATGGATTATTGAACAGCAAACAATTACGAACCCTAGCTGTAATCGCTCAACAATACGATCGGGGCTATGGTCATTTCACTACCCGTCAAAACATTCAATACAACTGGGTTAATTTAGAAGAGACGCCTGATATTTTGGCAGAGCTTGCCAAAGTAGAAATGCACGCTATTCAAACATCGGGTAATTGCATTCGCAATATCACCAGCGATGCATTCGCTGGTGTAGCTGCAGATGAATATGTAGACCCTCGCCCCATTTGTGAACTACTTCGCCAATGGTCAACACTGCATCCTGAATTTGCTCATCTGCCACGCAAATTTAAATTTGCTATCAATGGTGCGAAAGAAGACCGGACAGTCTTGCTGTGCCATGACGTAGGGATTGAACTCAAGAAAAACTCTGCTGGTGAGTTACTAGCAAACATCTATGCCGGTGGTGGTATGGGTCGCACCCCTATTTTAGGCTCGCTCATTAAAGAAGATTTGCCATGGCAACTGCTACCTAGCTACTTGACCGCTCTACTGCGTGTTTATAACCGCTTTGGTCGTCGCGATAATCTCTACAAAGCCCGTATCAAGATTTTAGTGAAAGCATTGGGACCTCAAGAGTTCGCTCGCCAAGTAGAAGGTGAATGGATCCATATTGCGAAAAGTG
>CAJARE010000197.1 GCA_903944255.1 uncultured beta proteobacterium | reverse complement strand
TTCTATTAAGAGCTACACCTTGGTTCGAGGTGAGGCTTGGGAGTTTCCATTTGATGGTGCCAAGGTCAAAGCCATTCGATATTACAAAACGACATCTAAGGATGACACTGCAACATTTGAAGTGTGGTTCTCTGAGAAAGAGCATTTGCCACTACGCTCAGTGATTGGTTTAAATGCGCAGTATGGCGCAACGATTCAGGTAGATTTGAAGAAGATTCCAAAGCTGTAGAAAATATGGATCATGAAAGGATGAGGGGGCTAGATGAGTAGCAAGAAAATCAGCATCATGATTGGGGTTGTGCTCATTGTTTTTGTATTGATCAGTGTATTGGCTAGTCAACTCTGTAAGCCATCGCAAAATAACGCGGTAGTGAGTGCCGTCTCCAAAGCCCTATCTACATCGCAGCCCTTGCAAAGCCCCGCTGTGACAGACCCATTTTCTTGGGAGCCGGTTTTGTATCCATTAATTACATTTTTCTCTAAGGCGTGTCCACGCTAAGTCCATTTCAAGGTATTACCTCACTAGCCTAACTTCATGGCTTGACTCCGCGCCTTGATTTTTCCAATCGCTTTACTGGCGCACCATCCCAGCAGGTGCTCTCACAATGACTAGGGGTTCACCGGTTTTTCTGGTGGCAGATGAGGTGTAAACCACCACAGGTTTATTGCTGGCCTGAGCATTACTTGTCAGTTGCTTGGGCGCCTTCAGTTTGATTTCTTTAAAAATGAAGGTGTATCTTTGAAGATCAGCATCGGATTTTTTACCGGCGATCGCAAATAGTAATTTCGGGTCGATCGATACGCCGCCTTTGCTGACCTCAAAATGCAAATGGGGCCCAGTAGATTTGCCAGTACTGCCAACAGTGGCTATTTCTTGGGATTGTTCAATCATTTCTCCCGCCTGAACGAGTAGGCGATCTGCATGTCCATAGCGAGTGATCACTCCCTGTCCATGATCAATTTCTACCAGATTTCCATAGCCTGGCGCATAAGCGGCATAGATAACTGTACCTTTGCCAGCGGCTAGTATAGGGCTGCCTAATTGAGCGGGAATATCGAGTCCGTCATGATTTTCATGTAAACCAGTAAATGGCCCGATGCGAGCTCCATAGTCGCTAGAAATATGGCCACTTTTGATTTCTCGAACTGAGCCAAGGACCGATGGCTTGGAGGGTAAGGTAGCTAGCATTGCCATAGCAATCGAGTCTGGCGATGGAGTCAGGGGTGCCGCTGTTAATCCGCTGCAAAAAAATTGCAATGCTAAAAAGCCAATGATGGGTGCTTTACAAAGGGTATTTAAGTGAGAAAAAATCATCTCTAATTAAGGCACCAAACTTAAAAACAGATACTCAAAAAAGATAATCAAGTGCACTACCCCTTGCAGTAGGGTGGTTCTGCCAATCGCAAGCGTAAGCGCCCCAATAAAAAAGGACAGGTACATCAAGACCATATTCAGATCACTAATACCTAGGCTGAGCGGCAGATTAAAATAGATGGCAATGGCAGCTACTGTCGGAATGGTCAGTCCAATACTCGCTAGTGCAGAGCCCAGCGCCAAGTTAAAGCTACTTTGTAAGCGATTGGCCCTAGAGGCCCTAACTGCTGCAAAGGCCTCTGGGAGCAATACCAACATCGCAATCGCAATACCGACTACCGTCTTGGG
>CAJARE010000196.1 GCA_903944255.1 uncultured beta proteobacterium | reverse complement strand
GCTGTAATTGTGTCAATCTGATTCAAAGTGGCACGAAGTAAGCGAATATCCTCTTTTGTAGCCTTTTCAGCTGCCCATTTAGAAGCTGGTACCTCGAGAACCTCGCGTGCATCAAAGAGTTCATTAAGTCCATGTGTTTTAGTCATCACAGATGCGCGAAGCTCTTGAGCTACTACAGGCTCTTGAACAAAGGTTCCTTGACCATGTTTGATCTGCACTAATCCCTGTGCTTGCAGGATGTGAAGCGCTTCTCGCAAACTTGGTCGGCTGACTTCTAGTAGATCTGCAAGCTGGCGCTCTGGTGGCAGTTTGTCACCTGGCGATAGTTTTTGAAGTTCAATTAACTCCATTAATTGTGTCGCGATGCGCGCCGCTCTTTGAGGGGCTAAAGGTGCTACAGCACTCATCTCTAACCCTTAACTGCACCAGCTGTTAAGCCGGCCTGGAAAGTTCTTTGCATGAAAAGATACATAACAACCATAGGAAGTGAAGCAACCAGAATCGCTGCAAACTGCATGCTATAGCTCGCAAAATACTCACCCTTGTAATCAATCAGGACTAAGGGAAGGGTCTTCTTGCTCGTCTCGGTGATAAGCATCAATGGATAAAGTAGATCATTCCAGCAGATCACGAATAAGAAAATTGCTGTGGCGCCAAGAGCTGGTTTCGATAAAGGCAATGCAATAGATCGATAAATTCTGAACTGACCAGCACCATCCATTCCTGCACACTCAAACATCTCTTTAGGCAAATCTTTGAAGAATGCAGAAAGTATGAAAATTGAAATGGGTAGAGTCAACGCGATATTTACCAGAATCAGCCCGATAAGTGAGTTATTGAGGTTCAACTTAACAAACAATTGAAATATTGGAATGATGTTTACTTGTCCTGGAATAGCTAATCCTAAAGAGAAAAGTAAGAAAAGTACCTTTCCGGTCACTGTCATTAGTCTTGAGATCGCATAGGCAGCCAAACTTGCGAATAACAAGGTGATCAATACAGAAAATACAGCCACAGTCACGCTATTGAAAAATGGCTTTGCAATATTGCTTTCAACAAATAACTTTCTAAAATTGTCAAAACTCCATTTTGCAGGGAGCGATAGCGGTTTCGTATAAATCTCAAAATCAGTCTTAAAAGCTCCAGTGATTACGATCATGCAAGGAACCAAGATAATGGCAGCATATACAGACAAAAGGCTGCTTCTTAAAACTTTATACATTATTTGGTCCCATCATTTAAACGTAATGTCTTTCGTTGCAACCAAGTAATAAATAAGACAAGTACAACTAGTACTACTGACTGAGCCGATGCATAGCCAAATTTTTGACTAATGAATGCAGTGTTATAAATTTGAGTTACAAGAATTTCAGAGGCGTAGCTTGGCCCTCCGCCCGTCATAGCGAAAATTAGATCAAAGGCCTTAAATGTCTGAATTGTTGTGTAGGCGACGACTACGGCTGTAGTAGGTAAAGCCATCGGCCAAGTTATACCCTTGAACTGTTGCCATCTGGTTGCACCATCGACCTCGGCAGCCTCATACAGTTCCTTTGGAATTTGTTGCAAGCCGGCAACATAAATGACAATCATCTGACCTGTATGAAACCAGACCTGGGTTAGGGCGATGGAATACAGCGTAAGGCTTTCATTACCTAACCAAAGGGGCGCTCGATCGCCTAAACCAATGGTTTTCAGAAACGCTGTGATTGAACCGTAATTTGGATCGTACAAGAAAGTCCAAATGATTCCAACCGAAACAGAAGAGAGAATAGTCGGGAAGAAGAAAACGATTCGTAAGAAAATGTTAGTTTTTGAATTCTTTAAGAGAAAAGTT
>CAJARE010000195.1 GCA_903944255.1 uncultured beta proteobacterium | reverse complement strand
TACTAGTAGTTTCTTTTTCATCGGGATTTCTTTCAAGCCTTGGCAAGACAAAAGCATTAGTGGAACAAGCGTGAATAATCACACATAGTATGTTCCATATCAATCACCACAGGAGTACCACCCATAATCAAAACAGGGAACAGCAGTACCTGACCAATCAAAGCAAAGCTCATCAGCAAACACCAAGTTCGGCATCAAAGTGGGAATAACAGCAATCAGTAGTACTAGTAGTTTCTTTTTCATATTGCAGTCCTTTTAAGACGGAGCCGGATACCAACTGTTTGTGTAACCACCGTATAGGAGCCACCCACAGCTACCCGTAGAGTTATTCCCACTAGGAAAGCCCCCCAAAGCATTACATAGTTGAATAGTTGACACATTATTAAACGCATTGTTACAAGCATTGAACTGAGCGGGAGTTAAAGATGGTCCAGGGTTCTCATACCCATAACTCGAGCTTTGACCACACCCACCATTTGCAGTAGGACTCCAAACCGTAAGCGCTGCCACCACAGGTGCTACTCCAGTTCGCTCATCAACCTGACCGTTAAGTTTCGCTTCAGTAGGTGTAGTAGTTGATGTTGATGCAGCAGCACTCGCAGCAGTAGCTCCACTAGAAGCGACATCGTTACCACCACCGCAAGACACCAGTGCTAAAGTTGCTGCCAATATTAAAGCAGTTATATAGGTACGCATGATTTTCATGATTACTTACCCTGTTAATTTTTATAAACACTATCCTACTCTTATTATGGGCTTAATCAATCTAAATGGGGCATAGCATAGTCCACCATCTACCCCAAAAAGCCCATAGCCCCCTGAGTTTATGGTGCTTATTTGGCATAAACCAGACAATGATGACTAAAAACGGTAATAGTACCGATTAGTAGAAAGATTGTTACTGTTGCCCGCCAATAAAAAACTGCCACTTACTGAGCTTTGTCCGTAAACTTTTTCAACCATTTAATCGGCTCAACACCCAAAGCCTTGCAGTAGCTCAGAAATTCAAGTACATCGAGGGTGCGCTCGCCTGACTCGACTTTAGAAACAAAGCTTTGAGGCTTCTTTAGCTTTTCAGCTAGATCTTGCTGAAGTAGCTTGCCAGCCAGACGGGTTTTTTTAAGCTCAGACCTTAAGAATTCATATTTTTGTTGTTCAAGCATCAATCCATGCTAAATATCAATATGAAATATCCCATTTCAGGATAATATTAAGGAAGGAACGTCCAAATGAAACTTATTACCTTTCTTTTTATTGCGCTTATGGCGACATCAGCTTATTCAAATTGTGTTTGTCGATGCGTGAATGGGAGTATGCAACCGATTTGCTCAAGCTCTATAGATATCCCGCCTATTTGCCCACCTAGAGTTTGTCAGATCGTGCCGTCATCTGTACAGCCAATAACGCCGCCAACTATCCCGCCGATAGGTACTTCAAACTGTCAAAATCAACAAGTATTAAATCCATACTCAGGTAAATATGAATGGAAGTTAATATGCCAATGATGATGGAAAGATGTCATTTTAATTTAAAGTTAAAAATTAAGACCCTGATTATTAGCCTATCAATATTTGGGTGCTCTAATTTGTTTGCACTTACATACGAAAGTTATCTTAATTGTATGGTTGAAGCAAATCAAAAATTTAACATCAACCAAAATAATTGTCTCCCCTATGCTAGTCGCTATGAAAAATTGAAATGTCTTTCTACTGCCTATAAACGATTTGCTACAGATGTAT
>CAJARE010000194.1 GCA_903944255.1 uncultured beta proteobacterium | reverse complement strand
TTGATTGTGGATTGGCAGCGAATGCCGCAGCAGCTTTTGGAGTAGCTAACAAAGCATTTCCTGCAGACTCATCATTTGTTAAGCCGATGGTTTTGATACCAAAACGTACATAGCCCAACACTGCTGGTACAGATCCAGTGCCACCAACATCCCAAGATTTAGAAGCAGAAGCTGCTATTTGGGGAACTCCGGCAGGAAAGGTACTAAATTCAGGCTTTAGACCTAACTCTCTCCACCAATTTTTTTCCGTCGCTACATAAAATGGTAGCGCCCAATACAGCGCAGGCTGATAGCTTACCTTTATCTCAGTAAGTGCAGGTTTAGCTTGCGCCTGCACATTTCCGATGCTTACTGCTGTAAGAACTGTTGCGCCCAAAATACTGGCTAATGTTTTTTTAAATTGCATTTTTATCTCCCTCATATATTACAAAAGTGAATCAATGATCAATACCCAGGTTTTGCTCCCGTAACAACCGCCAAATCTGACTACGTAACTGCACAAATGAACTCAAATCCATCACATCCTCAATGCGAGAATGCGAATCCCAACCTTCTTTTTCGCGTACTGGCTTAATTTCTATCACATCCCGAATCAAGCCGGGCCTTCTTGACATCACCACCACTCGATCTGCGAGGTATACCGCCTCTTCAACTGCGTGGGTAATAAACAAAACTGTTTTAGGATTCTTACGAGCAAGTCTTACGAGCTCTTCTTGCATAACTACTCTTGTTTGAGCATCCAAAGCACCGAATGGCTCATCCATCAAAAGTACTTCTGGCTCCAAGACATAGGCACGAGCAATTGCGACACGTTGCTGCATGCCACCCGATAGCTGGTGGGGGTAAGCCTGTTCATAACCCTCTAATCCCATCAGTGAAACTAGGCGGGCAGTCTTATCTCGTTTTTCAGCGGTACTCATACTCATTGATTTGAGACCAAACTCAATGTTTTCCTGAACTGTTTTCCATGGAAACAAGGCAAACTGCTGAAATACTACCGCCCGATCTGGCCCAGGTCCTTGAACCTCTTTCCCGCCGACTAATACACGTCCTTTACTAGGCATCTCCAGTCCAGCCACCATGCGTAAACAGGTTGTCTTGCCGCAACCGGATGGACCGACAATAGCAACAAACTCCCTATCCTTTACGGTTAAGTCGATGCCGCCCACAGCTAAAAATTCTTTACCGCCTTGCTTAAAGCTACGCTGTACCGAATCGAAAACAATATCTGCCATAAATCAAATTTCTTTATAGTGAACAGCAAACTTTTCAGCCCGCCTTAAAAGTACATCAATCAATAGTCCAATAAGACCAATTGCAATCATGCCGCTCATCACAATATCAGTCTGAATACTTGCTTGCCCCTTAACCATCATATAGCCCACACCACTAGAGGCCACAATCAATTCGGCACCCACCAACGACTGCCAACCAAGTCCCGCAGAAATTCTCAGTCCAGCAATAATGGATGGAATTGCAGCGGGAAATAAGACCTCAGTCATTAAGCGTAATTTGCCGGCACCAAGCATTCGGGCAGCCTCAAGATATTTTTTATCGACGTGAATCGCGCCACGATACGTATTAATTAAGACTGGGGGGAATGCTCCCATAAAAATCACCAGTACTGGGCCACCGATTCCGGTTCCAAACCAGAGTGCGGCAAATGGCACCCAGGCAATTGGCGCAACAAAGCGAATACTTTCAAAAAATGGGGTAATGATCTGATTAGCGTACTTAGATAGGGCCATTAATAAACCCACGGGAATACCAATAACAACCGCCAAAAGAAATCCAGATAAAAAACGCTGAAAGCTTGAAGCAATGTGCACTAACAAGGTATAACCAGAAAAAGGCTCATTGATCAAACGAATAAATCTAAGGAGAACCTCATGCGGAGCAGGCAAAAACTGCCTAGGCACTATTCCTAAAAAAACTGACAAATACCAGAACCCGATAAAACTTGCTATACCCAGGCCGGTCCAGAATAAAAACTCTCCTTGGTTTAAGCGTTCACGATGCGCCATCATGCTCTCCAAGGCATTGCGTACTGCTCAGCTTTGGCTAATATTTGTGTCATCAGCCAGCCCGAAAGAGCAACACTAATCATGCCCACCAAAATCATGGCGGGATTTATATCTTGTGCAGCTTGATTGAGGATCGATCCTAAGCCTAAAGTGGCCCCAACCAACTCAGCTGCAACTAGTGTCGTCCAAGAAGCTTGGAGCGAGAGCCGCAAGCCAGTAAAGATCAGTGGTAAAGCTCCTGGTATTAGTACTTCGCGATAATAAGCAAAGCGACTAATCCCTAACATTGCAGCAGCTTCACGTTGCGGGACTTCAATTGACCTAACTCCCGTAAAGCTATTAATCACTGCAGGTACAAAGGCAGCAACATAGATCACCATCACCTTTGCAGAATTTCCTAATCCCAGCCAAACAATGGCTAATGGAATCCAAGCTAATGGTGGTATGGGCCTTAAGGTTAGAAAGATAGGATTGACAAAAGCCTCGATTTTTTTGTTTGCCCCCATCAAAATACCCAGCAAAATACCCAAGGAGGAAGAAACTAAAAATCCTGATGTAACCAATACAAGACTTTGTAAGATATGCTGATACAACTTACCGTTGCCATACCCCTGCAACGCAATAATCTTGAAAGAGTTCCAGGTTTCAGTAGGCGAAGGAAATCTTGCGCTCGAGATGGTGCCCGACCATTCAGTTAGCCCAAACCAAGCTAGAAGCAATATCGCACAATACAAAAAGAAGGATAAAAGCTTGCTAAAAATTTCCAATCCCTTATAGAATGAATAAAAATGTAAGCGCTTTCATTCTAACCACAATTTGTTGCTAAAGTTACTTCAACCCCCTGAATTAGACTAGGACTTTCCCTTAGACGCTGATGAAAAAACACACTGGATCGATCACTATTAATCATGTTGCATCTGCAGCAAAAGTCTCTACGGCAACAGTGTCGAGAGCCCTAAATCGACCCGAAACAGTAAGCGCTGTTCTGAAGGAGAAGATCAATAGCGTCATCAAGAAGCTTGGTTATATTCCAAATGCTGGTGCACGCTCTTTAATGCTCAAACGCTCAGGAACCATCGGCGTCATTGTCCCAACTCTAGATAACGCCATTTTTGCTCAAGGTCTTGCTGAGTTTCAAAGACAGCTAAATCAATCTGGACATCAACTACTAGTGGCGAGTAGTAACTATGATCCTAGTATTGAAGCTACACAAATTACTAACTTATTAGTCAGAGGGGTTGAGGGTATTGCACTATTTGGAACTAGCCAGCTAAGAGAAGCATTAAAGCTCTTAAAGACTCGTGGGATTCCTTATATTCATGTTGGATCGTTGACCGCTCCCCTTCATGGCTATGCATCAGGCTTTGATAATCGCGAAGCTATCAAGCTGGGCGTCCGCCATTTATTAGAGCAAGGCCATAAACATTTTGGAATTCTGACCGGTATCACGGAGAATAATGATCGAGCAACAGACCGAGTTAATGGCGCCCTAGAATTACTGGCGGAAAATAAGATGCGCCTAAAACCAGAAGTCATTGTTCAATGCCCCTATGAGCTACAAGAGGCAAGACTAGGATTAAAAAAATTACTTCTCAATAACCCAAAAATGACAGCCATTATTTGTGGAAATGACGTTCTAGCCATGGGGGCACTCTTAGAAGCTCAAAAACAAGGCATTAAGGTTCCTAAGGATCTGTCGATTGTTGGATTTGACGATCTAGAGATATCAAGACATCTTCTACCAAGTCTTACAACGATTCATATTGATGCTATTGGAATGTGGGCCCAGGCAGCCAATCACTTAGTTTCACAAATTAATGGCGTAGATAACCTACCCAAGAAGATCAAAGCCAACGTCAATTTAGTTATTCGAGAATCGACTACTACAGCGCCAAAACGCTAAAGGCTTTTGACTAGTGATTTTCTTTAGCATGGTTAATAGAGTACCTTGGTATCTCAATGACCAGATCTTCACGGGCAACGATCGCCTGACAAGATAAACGGGATTGAGGATTAAGACCCCAGGCACGGTCTAGCATATCCTCTTCATTTTCATCCGGGGGATTTAAGCTCTGAAAACCCTCCTTAATGATGACGTGGCAAGTGGTACAAGCACACACCATATCGCAGGCATGTTCAATTGGAATATCGTTTTCTAATAAAGCCTCACAAATCGACGTTCCAGGCGCAACCTCAACAACAGCACCCTCAGGACAATATTCACTATGAGGTAAAACAACAATTTGAGTCATGGTCTTTTCTGATTCTTTATTCGATTTTTATTATTAGATTTCTGCAACATTCTTGCCGGATAATGCTTTTTGAATACTGGCATTCATACGCATTTGTGCAAAATCATCTGTGGCCTTAGCAGCATGATCGACAGCCTTACGCACTACAGCGCTATCCGTTTCTTCATTTAAGATCTTTTGTAATGCTGTCATCTCTCGATCAATTGAAGATTGCTCTTCCTTTGAAAGTAAGTTCCTGTCACTATCTAACGCTGTTTGAACAGCATCCAATAATCTCTGAGCATTCACCTGCTCTTCACGCAAAGAACGAGACAAGAGGTCTTCTTTTGCCGAAGAGAAGCCGTCTTGTAGCATTCTAGTAATTTCTGCATCAGTTAAGCCATATGATGGTTTGATATCTATCGATGCTTGTACGCCAGAGACCTGCTCTACTGCACTCACAGAAAGTAGACCATCAGCATCTACCTGAAAGGTCACTCGAATGCGTGCCGCACCGGCAGCCATTGCAGGAATGCCACGTAATTCAAACTTGCCCAAGGAGCGGCAATCTTGAGCTAGCTCCCGCTCACCCTGCACTACCTGAACTGCTAGCGCAGTCTGACCATCTTTGAAAGTTGTGAAGTCTTGCGCCCTTGCAACAGGGATGGGGGTATTTCTAGGGATAATTTTCTCAACCAAGCCGCCCATGGTTTCAATACCCAGAGAAAGTGGAATGACATCTAACAGCAACCACTCATCATCTTTACTTTGATTACCTGCTAGCAAGTCTGCTTGCATAGCCGCACCAAGTGCTACAACCTGATCAGGATTTAAATTATTTAAAGGTTGAGTGCCAAATAATTCACCAACTGCACGCTGTACATTTGACATACGAGTTGA
>CAJARE010000193.1 GCA_903944255.1 uncultured beta proteobacterium | reverse complement strand
GTCCTGACTACTATCGATGGAACCAGTGGCTCTTCTTAAAGATGTTGGAAAAGGGTATTGCTTATCGTAAGACGCAAGTAGTCAATTGGGATCCCATTGATCAAACTGTGTTAGCAAATGAGCAGGTCATTGATGGCCGTGGTTGGCGCTCTGGCGCATTAGTCGAGAAACGTGAAATTCCTGGTTACTATTTCAACATTACTGCTTATGCAGAGCAGTTACTAGACGGTCTTGATGGATTGGGTTGGCCTGAGCGGGTCAAAACGATGCAGCAAAATTGGATTGGTAAAAGCCGTGGCGTGCGTTTTGCTTTTAAGCATCAAATTGCTGATGACCATGGCAATTTTATTCAAGATGGTTTGCTGTATGTATTTACTACCCGTGCTGACACCATCATGGGAGTTACTTTTTGCGCAGTTGCTGCCGAGCACCCATTAGCAACAAAAGCAGCCGCTGATCAACCAGCTCTCGCTGCCTTTATTGAGAAGTGTAAGACCGGCAGTGTGATTGAATCTGATTTAGCAACGCAAGAAAAAGAGGGCATGTTCACTGGACTGTATGTCACACATCCTTTAACGCATGAGCAAGTACCGGTTTGGGTTGGTAATTATGTCTTGATGTCTTATGGTGATGGTGCAGTGATGGGCGTACCAGCCCATGATGAGCGTGATTTTGCATTTGCCTTAAAGTACAAATTACCAATCAAGCAAGTCATTGCGCTCAAGGGCGAGTCACCAATGTTTAACCCAACGCACTGGGAAGATTGGTATGCCCAAAAAGAGGGTGTGATTTGTTTAAATAGCGACAAGTTTGATGGCATGTCTCATGAAGAGGCTGTTAGTGCTGTCGCTCAAGATTTAGAAAAGATGGGCATTGGAGAGATCAAGACTACCTATCGCCTTCGCGATTGGGGCATCTCTCGTCAGCGCTACTGGGGTACGCCGATTCCGATTATTCACTGTGGAGATGAAGCTCATCCAGGCTGTGGCGCTGTGCCAGTTCCAGAAGCAGACCTTCCAGTAGTTTTGCCAGAAGATTGTGTACCAGATGGTAGTGGCAACCCGCTGAATAAGCGCACTGATTTTTTAAATGCGAAGTGTCCAAAGTGCGGCAAGCCTGCCCGACGTGAAACTGACACCATGGATACCTTTGTCGATTCCTCTTGGTATTTCATGCGCTACACGGGTCCTGACGCTAGGACCATGGTGGATGAACGTAATGAATATTGGATGCCAATGGATCAATACATTGGTGGAATTGAACACGCTATTTTGCATTTACTCTATGCGCGTTTCTGGACCAAGGTGATGCGGGATCTCAAGCTCATTACCTTCGATGAACCATTTCAGAATCTCTTAACTCAGGGTATGGTTCTTAATGAGACTTATTACTCTGAAGATGCCGCCGGCAAAAAAACCTGGCTCAACCCTTTGGATGTAGAGCTAGACTTGGATGAAAAAGGTCGTCCACAAGGCGCCAAACTAAAAGATGGAAGTTCTAGCGCACCAATCATTATTGGTGGTGTTGAGAAGATGTCTAAGAGTAAAAATAACGGAGTTGATCCTCAGGCCTTGATTGATCAATATGGTGCAGATACTGCACGTTTATTCGTGATGTTTGCTGCTCCGCCCGAGCAACAGCTTGAGTGGTCGGGTGCTGGTGTTGATGGCGCTTCACGTTTCTTGCGGCGCGTGTGGATGTATTCGAGCAGTCAAGCAGATGCGCTGCGTAATGTACCCGATCACATTCCAGGAAATTTAAATGAATCCGAAAAAGAATTACGCCGTGAAGTGCATACCATTCTCAAACAAGCAAACTTTGATTATCAGCGTCGTCAATACAATACTGTAGTTTCTGCTGCGATGAAGATGCTCAATGTGCTTGAGCCTATCAAGTTAGATCAAAACTCTTCAATCAGTGCCCCAGTGCTTCGTGAATGCCTCAGTATCTTGTTGCGTATTCTGTATCCAGTTGTGCCACACTTAACCCATGTGCTCTGGAAAGAAGTGGGCTATGAGAGCCATTTTGGTTCATTACTTGATGCACCATGGCCAGCGGTAGATGAGTCTGCGCTAGTCCAAACAGAAGTCACTTTGATGTTGCAGATTAACGGCAAATTACGTGGGGATATTCGAGTGCCTGCAGATGCTGGTAAGGAGCAAATTGAGACATTGGCTTTACAAAGCGAGCCAGCTTTAAAAGTCTTGAACGGCGGGGCACCTAAAAAGATTATTGTGGTGCCTGGCCGTTTAGTGAATATCGTTGCTTAGCTTGTAGCCTGAACCTTTTTACTGGAAACTAGAGAGATGAGCTCAAATCAGCCCAATACGAAAATACAATCTTCTTCTGCCAATATTAATTTGCTGAGAAGAACAGTGCTCAGTTTATTTGTATTGGCCCCATTAAGCGGCCTAATGGCTTGCGGGTATCGTTTACGCGGCGCAGTCGATTTGCCATTTAATGCACTGGCGATTACAGGTAACCCATCGCCTCCGCTGCGCGCTGATTTGCAGACTGCTGTCTTGACTGGTACTGCAGTTAAAGTTGCGATTAATCCGCGTGATGCCGATTTAATTCTAGAGATCACCAACGAAATTACTGGCCGTGAAATTTTGGCCTTTAACTCGAGCGGTCAGATTTCTGCCTATCGCTTAAATATTCGCGTGGGCTTTAGAGCTTTTGATACTGCTGGTAATGAAATCGTGCCTGAGTCCGAGGTTTTCATCACACGAGATATGGATTTCTCGGTCTCGACTGTTTTGGCAAATGATGCCCAGATACAGGCCTTCTTGGGCCTGATGCGCCGTGATTTGGCGATTCAGATTCTGCGTCGAGTAGCTGCTTCTTCTAAAGCTCCTAGGGCAAAGGCCTTTTGAGGCTCAATGACATTGCATGGTTAAAACTGACGCCTTAAAAGTCCATCTAAAAAAGTTAGATGCTGGAGGTACGATGCTACCTCTGTATATCTTTAGTGGCGATGAGCCGCTCTTAATGATGGAAGCAATGGATCAATTACGAGCGGTAGCAAAAAAGCAATCCTATACAGAGCGCGAAGTGTTATTGCAAGAACGAGGATTTGATTGGAGTGCACTTCTTAGCGCTGGACAAACCATGTCTCTATTTGGGGATAAGCGCTGGCTCGAGTTGCGTATTCCGACAGGTAAGCCAGGTCGTGATGGTGCAGATGCCCTCAAGCAATTTGCCGCACAAGTTCAGTCACAGTCTCAAGGGTCTGAAGGGCCCGATACAGTGGTATGTATTATTTTGCCCCGCCTAGATGGAAAGACTAAGACCTCTGCTTGGTTTAGCGCTTTGGATGAAGCGGGAATGGCTATCCAAATTGACTCCTTGGATCGTAGCCAATTACCGCAATGGATTACTGGGCGCTTAAAAAATCAAAATCAAGAGGTCGAACCTGGAGCTGAAGGCATAAGAGCGCTCGAGTTTATTGCGAATCAGGTGGAAGGCAATTTAATTGCTGCTCATCAAGAAATTCAGAAGCTAGGATTGTTATATCCCAATGGAAAGTTAACTGAAGAGCAGATTCGGACTGCGATTTTGAAAGTCGCACGCTATAACGTATTTGAATTAACCGAAGCCATGCTGGCAGGGGATTTGGCTAGACTCAATCGTATGCTGGATGGATTAAAAGGTGAAGGCGAGCCCTTAGTTTTAATTCTGTGGAGCGTGACAGAAGAGCTTAGGCTACTATCTAAGTTGAAAGCTGCGAGCGATGCAGGTGAGTCGGTGCAGCAGTTAATGCGCGCTAATCGTGTTTGGGGTAATAAAGAACGCTTGTATCCAAATGCATTAAGGCGCGTTCAGCCTTTAAAGTTGCGAAGAGCAATGCAGGTAGCTGCTGGATTAGATCGTCAGGTAAAAGGTCTATACGCTGCAGATCTCCCAGCAGATCCATGGGATGGTTTGCGTTTAGTAGGCAATCTATTGCGCTAAGCTTGTAGATGAAGCAATACTAGGGAAAGATTGAGAAAGTCGGAAAAATGAGTTCAGCAATACAACAAATGATGCATGACATAGGTGAGCGGGCTCGCAAAGCATCGCGTGCTATGACTCGAGCATCAGCTGAACAAAAGAACCAAGCACTTTTGCATATTGCTCAGCTTATACGTCAAAAGGCAAGTGAGATTCAGAAGGTAAATCAAATGGATGTTGAGCGCGCCAAGACTAATGGTCAAGATGCTGCTTTTATTGATCGCTTGACGATGACACCCAAGACGATTGAAACCATGGCTTTGGGTTTAGAGCAAATTGTTAGCTTGGAAGACCCAGTTGGAAAAATTTCTGCATTGAAAAAGCAAGCTTCAGGAATTGAGTTAGGTCAGATGCGTGTCCCGCTTGGTGTCATTGGGATTATTTATGAATCTCGCCCTAACGTCACGATTGATGCCGCAGCCCTTTGCCTGAAATCGGGTAACGCTGTGATTTTGCGTGGCGGTTCGGAGGCGATTGATTCTAATACTTTATTGGCGCACATTATCCAAGAGGGCCTAGCAGCAGCAGCTTTGCCTAAGGATGCAGTCCAGGTGGTGACTACCACTGATCGAGCGGCAGTCGGTGAAATGATCACCATGACGCAATATATTGATGTGATCGTGCCACGCGGTGGTAAGAGTCTTATTGCACGTTTAATGGCTGAAGCACGTGTACCAATGATTAAGCATTTAGATGGTATTTGTCATACCTATATTGATGCAGATGCCGATATCGAGATGGCAGTGAAGGTTTGCGATAACGCGAAGACACAACGCTATGCTCCTTGTAACGCGATGGAAACCCTATTAGTGAATCAAGCAATTGCTGCAAAGGTATTGCCAAGGCTTTGCAAGATTTACCAAGATAAGGGAGTGGAGTTGCGAGTAGATCCACTCACTCGCAAAACCTTAGAAGATGCTGGGCTAAAGAATTTAGTAGATGCCAAGGAGGAAGATTGGCACACTGAATATCTAGCCCCGATTTTGTCCATTAAGACTGTGGCTGATATTGATGAGGCTATGAGCCATATAGACTACTACGGTAGTAAACATACCGATGCCATCATCACCAATAACAAGGCTACTGCTGATCGATTTTTGCGTGAAGTAGATAGTGCCAGTGTTATGGTTAATGCCAGCACACGCTTTGCCGATGGTTTTGAGTATGGGCTTGGTGCTGAGATTGGTATATCCAATGACAAACTCCATGCGCGCGGCCCAGTAGGTCTTGATGGCTTGACCTCTCTTAAATATATCGTCATGGGTCATGGCGAGATTCGAACATAAGAGATTAATCACTATGGGTAATGCATATCTCTGGGTCAAGACATTTCATATTGTCTTAATTACATCTTGGTTCGCAGGATTATTTTATTTACCTAGAATTTTTGTCAATCTCGCAGATGAAAAAAATCCTGAGACTTATGCTCGTCTGCTTGGTATGGCTGACCGACTCTTTCGGTTTATGACGATTTTGGCGGTACCGGCCATACTGTTAGGCCTTGCTCTTTGGCTTCACTTCAGAGTTGGTGCCGGTGAAATTTGGATGCACGCAAAGTTATTTTTTGTACTATTGATTATTGGATATCACCATTCATGCTGGAATCTGCTTAAGAAATTTCGAGCTGGTATGAATACCAAATCTGGTGTGTGGTACCGCTGGTTTAATGAGGCTCCTGTACTTTTGTTAGTGATCGTTGTAGCTCTCGTTATTGTTAAACCCTAATTTCTATTTTTAAGTTTCTTTTCTTTCTAAGATTGCTAGACCTATGAGATTTTTTGTTGTTTGTCCAGGTGGTCTAGAGGCGCCGCTCGCGCAAGAGTTGGCAAGCATTGCGAATCGTCCGGATTCTAAGGCGCTGGGCACTTGGGTCATTGATCCAACACCTACCAGTCCTTCGGGCGGTATTGGCTTAGCAGCCCCCATTTCTGCGGCGATGGCCCTCAATCTTCACTCCCGAATTGCTAGTCGCGTTTTATTACAAATGGCACAAGCACCCTATAGACAGGAAGATGATTTATACAAGTTAGCCAGTGGTTTGGCTTGGGAAGATTGGTTTACCTCTAAACAAACTTTGCGCGTTGATGTAACGGCTCATCGCTCCCCGCTAAAGAGTTTGAATTTTGCTACGCTCAAAATCAAAGATGCGATTGTGGATCGTTTGCGTGATGTGACTGGTGATCGTCCTAGTATTGATACAGCCTTTCCGGATATTCGTGTACAGGCCCATTTAACTGCAAATCAAGTCACCATTTACTTAGATACATCTGGGGAGGCTCTATTTAAAAGGGGTTGGCGCGATGAAAAGGGCGATGCCCCTTTAAAAGAAAATTTAGCTGCAGGTATTTTGTTGATTACGGGTTGGCAACCATCGCAGACGCTTTTTGATCCGATGTGCGGTAGTGGAACCTTTCTGATTGAGGCAGCACAAATGGCGTTGGCTATTCCGCCAGGAGCTATTCGCGCAGGCATGTATGGTGATGATGCCAAGCCAAGTCGACTAGCCTACCGTCCTTTAGTGACATCAGCTCATGGTTTTGGCTTTCAGAGGCTCAAACCGTTTCATGAGCCTGCTGAGCAAAAGCGTTGGGTTGACTTGAAGGAAGCGGCACTAGCCCAAATGTTGGCAATGCGTCAGCAATATCCCACGGTAGAGTCACTTGGGATTAGCGGTGGAGATATTAATGAAAAATTAGTCTCGATGTTTAGGGGGAATTGGCAAAGAGCCCAATTACCCGATCAGCCAGTTGTTAGGCAAGTTGACGCTTTAGCAGCAAAGCCACCCATCAATACCAAAGAGGGGGTCATGTTATTAAACCCACCTTATGGCGAGCGTTTAGTGATCAAGGGGGGTCGTGGACAAGAACGAAATCCAGCAGTAACCGACTATGAGGAAGAGCCGGAAAACCGTTTTGAGTTGAATCTTGAAACAGGTCGTCAAAGTGCCAAGCGATCTAGTCGAGAATCATTAAAGCGATTACAAGCCCAAGAGGAACAAGATCCCAAGTTTGTTGAGTTTCTAAGACAGTTTGGTCAGCATCTCAAAGATTCTTTTGGTGGCTGGAATGTGTTTGTTTTAACGGCGGATATGGCTTTACCTGGGCAGTTGCGCATTAAAGAATCTAAGCGTACCCCTTTATTTAATGGCCCGCTAGAATGTCGTCTCTTCAAGTTTGAGATGCATGCAAAGCGGCCATCTTAAAATAATACTCATTTGGAATAAGCGATTTAAAATCGAAGAAATCAAAAAAGATTAGGTAAAGCGGAGAAAGATCAATGGAATTGAAAACTTATATGTGCCTTATCTGTGGCTGGGTTTATAGCGAGGCAGATGGATTACCAGATGAAGGAATTGCACCAGGAACTTTATGGGCAGACGTTCCTATGAATTGGGCTTGTCCAGAGTGCGGTGCCCGTAAAGAAGATTTTGAAATGATGGCGATTTAATTAGGAAATCACAGTGGCAAAAGTAGACCAAAACGAAGTTTTATTTGAACGCGCACAAAAGACCATTCCGGGGGGAGTGAACTCTCCGGTACGAGCCTTCCGTCAGGTCGGAGGCACGCCCCGTTTTGTCACTAAAGCCAAGGGCCCTTATTTTTGGGATGCGGATAACAAGCGATATATCGATTTAATTATGTCTTGGGGTCCAATGATTGTGGGCCATGCAAATCCAGAGGTTGTAGAGGCTGTTCAAAGGGCGGCAGAAACGAGTTTTAGTTATGGTGCACCTACTGAAGGCGAGGTTGAGTTGGCAGAGCGTATTTGCGCCATCATGCCCAGTGTTGAGCAAGTGCGCATGGTATCTAGTGGCACTGAAGCAACGATGAGTGCTTTGCGTTTGGCACGGGGCTATACCAATCGAGATTTAATTATTAAGTTTGAGGGTTGCTATCACGGTCACGCTGATAGTCTCTTGGTAAAAGCGGGTTCTGGCTTATTAACTTTTGCTGACTCTACACAAAATGCCCCTTCATCAGGCGGCGTTCCCCAAGACTTGGTCAAACACACGCTCGTTTTACCCTATAACGATGTTGCGGCTATTGAAGAGGTATTTCAAAAGCAGGGCGATCAAATTGCAGCTGTCATTATTGAACCGATTGCGGGCAATATGAATTTGATTCAACCTTCAAAAGAGTTTTTGACAGCTATTCGTACTTTGACTCAAAAGCACGGCAGTGTTCTCATCTACGATGAAGTGATGACAGGATTTAGGGTTGCATTAGGAGGGGCTCAATCCCTTCAAGGTATCGTGCCTGATTTAACTTGCTTGGGTAAGGTCATGGGCGGCGGTATGCCGATGGCAGCATTTGGTGGCAAAAAAGTAATCATGTCCAAGTTAGCCCCTCTAGGAAACGTTTATCAAGCAGGAACTCTCTCAGGTAACCCAGTTGCGGTAGCTGCAGGACTTAAAACTTTAGAAATTATTTCTAGAGAGGGTTTTTATGAATGCTTGACCGGCCAAACTCAGAAGCTCATGACTGGCTTAAAGAAGGCTGCTGATAAAGCCAATATTCCTTTTGCAGTGGATAGCGTCGGCGGTATGTTTGGATTTTATTTTGCTGCCAGCATCCCAAATTCATATGAGGCGGTTACTAAAACCAATATTGATGCGTTTAAGAAATTCTTTCATTTGATGTTAGATGAAGGCGTATATCTTGCTCCTTCAGCTTATGAGGCAGGCTTTACCTCTATTACACATGATGACGCAGTGCTTGCGGAGATTATTGCTGCCGCTGAAAAATCATTTCCAAAACTTTGAGTTGAGGTCAGCTGAAGTTAGGACGGACTACATCCTTAATGGGTGGTCATAGCCAGCCACTTGTATCACTTCTGATTTTTTTGAGTCTTTTCCTGATTCTGCAATTTCAATGGCGGTTAGTTTGCCGCCCCACACACAGCCTGTATCAAGGCTAATCACATTGTGCTGGCGCATCAAACCTAGAGTAGACCAATGGCCGAAGTACAAGAGGGTATCTTGCGTTTTTCTTTTGGGAACTTTAAACCAAGGGATATAGCCAGCAGGACCATCTTCTAGACCTTCCTTGCTCTCAAATTCCATTTGTCCACCAGGAGTACAAAAACGCATTCGTGTTAGGGCGTTGGTGATCACTCGTAAGCGCTCGTAACCCTTGAGTGATGAGCGCCATTTGTTGGGAGTATTCCCATACATATTGGCTAAAAATTCTTTATAAGATTTATGGCGTAATGCTTTTTCAACTTCTTGGGCGCACTCTATAGTTTGTTGGAGATCCCATTGAGGTAATACGCCAGCATGAACCATCAGTACCTTGCCATTACTAAGAGCCATAGGCCGATGACGTAACCATTTGATGAGTTCTGCTCGATCAGGGGCATTCAGAATGCCATCAACAGTATCAAGACCTTTAGTTTTTCTTAAGCCAGCATCGATTGCTAAGAGATGTAAATCATGATTGCCTAGGATGCATTCAGCACGACCTGCCTCTTGAAGTAATTTGAGTTGTCGTAAGCTGCTGAGGGAATTAGGCCCACGATTGACAAGATCCCCCAGAAAAATCATTTTAGATTTCTGGGGTAATTTTTTAAGGAGGACTTTTAGTGAAGGTGCACATCCTTGCACATCGCCAATTGCATAGATCTTGCTCATACCCTATCTTAAAACGGAAAGGGCGTGATTGAACTAGTCGACATTAATTTTTTTAACCACGCTGTAACGTACCAAGGTATTTTTGCGTGCCTCATCGTGATTCACGATCGGCATTGGATAATCTCTTCCAAGTACGATGCCTGCTGCCTCAAGCTCAAGATGGCCTGCCAACCAAGGTGCATGAATGGATTTGTGGGAGAGTTTTTCTAATTGAGGAAGATAGCGCTTAATGAATTTACCTTCAGAATCAAATTTTTCGGATTGGGTAATAGGGTTGAAAATTCGAAAATAGGGCTGTGCATCACACCCAGAAGATGAGGCCCATTGCCAGCCACCATTGTTTGAAGACAATTCAAAGTCGAGTAACTTTTTAGCAAAATAAGCTTCGCCCCATTGCCAACTAATTAATAAATGTTTGGTTAAAAAGCTCGCAACAATCAT
>CAJARE010000192.1 GCA_903944255.1 uncultured beta proteobacterium | reverse complement strand
TGTGCTGAGTCCTGATTCGCATGACATTGTTTTCTGAGCAGCTTTAATTGTCGCTCAAGTTGGCGTAGCTCATTAATTCGATTGCTTACACCTTCAATATGGGCATCAAGCAATTCATTTACTGCATCACAGTTTTCATCGGGCAAATCTTTTAAGCGAAGTAATTGACGAATTTCACTTAAGGTCATGTCCAGCGAGCGGCAGTGGCGAATAAATGTAAGGCGTTGCAGGTGCTGATCCCCGTAGATTCGGAAGTTACCCTCAGATCGAGCCGGTTTTGCTAACAAACCCTCTTGTTCATAAAACCGAATAGTTTCCACTTGAGTGCTTGTGGCTGTTGCTAGTTCACCAATTCTCATTTGACCTCCAAGTTTTTACATTTTTATTCTAATCCCTTGACTCTATAGTTACTATAGGGTGTTAAATGTTTTATGTCTTCATCATTTAGGTTTCCGCTATGAGCGAATGCAATACCTCCTGTAGCTGTTCTGCATCAACTCCTGTGACAAAGGCTTCTGAGATGCCGAGCAAGAATAAGGCCATCTATCGCATTGAAAATATGGACTGTCCAACTGAAGAGGCGCTTATTCGTAAAAAGCTAGCGAGTGTAAGCGGCATTGAGTCGTTGGATTTTAACTTAATGCAAAGGATGCTCACGGTTGGTCACAATCTCAACTCACTTGACGCTATCGAGTCCGCTTTGGGTTCAATTGGAATGCAGGCGGTGCTACAAATTGGTGAGACTTCTACAAAGGACAGCTCACTTGAGCCTATGCCTAAAACCAATTGGTGGCCATTGGCTATTGCAGGTATCACTGCAACCTTGGCTGAAATCATGGAATTGCTGCAACTTGGTAATCAGTGGATTGTCATTGCTCTAGTAATCGCCTCAATTGCTTCAGGGGGCCTTACCACTTATAAAAAGGGCTGGATTGCATTAAAGAATGGCAATCTCAATATCAATGCCTTAATGTCAATTGCAGTCACAGGCGCGATGGCGATTGGAAGTTGGCCAGAAGCCGCCATGGTGATGTTCTTATTTACTCTAGCTGAAGTAATTGAAGCCAAGTCATTAGATCGTGCTCGCAATGCGATTCGTGGCTTATTAGACCTCACCCCTGAAACCGCAACCGTTCAGCAAGCCGATGGCTCTTGGGTGCTAACAGATGTTAAAGCTATTGCTTTAGGTGCTTTAGTTCGAGTGCGTCCTGGAGAGCGAATAGCTTTAGATGGCATATTAATAAGTGGTAACTCGGCAGTAAATCAAGCGCCAATCACGGGTGAGAGCCTACCCGTCGATAAGATAGTTGGCGATGAGGTATTTGCAGGAACGATCAATCAGACGGGATCGTTCGAATACAAAGTTACTGCAGAAGCGACTCATTCAACGCTAGCTCGAATTATTCATGCAGTAGAAGCGGCGCAAGGAAGTCGTGCGCCCACCCAGCGTTTTGTCGATCAATTCGCTAGGATCTATACCCCAGCGGTCTTCTTGCTTGCAGTATTGGTTGCTGTTTTGCCTCCATTGTTAATGGCGCAGTCATGGCAAGAGTGGATCTATAAGGCGTTGGTTATGCTGGTAATTGCTTGCCCTTGTGCCTTAGTGATCTCAACACCAGTAACGATTGTGAGTGGCTTAGCATCTGCCGCAAGAAAAGGCATCTTAATTAAAGGAGGCGCTTTTTTAGAAGCGGGGCGGAGTATGAAAGTCTTAGCGCTCGATAAGACAGGAACGCTCACCTATGGAAAGCCTGCACAAACTGACTTTTGTGTATTAAGTGGCAATGACAAGCATATTCACGAAATTGCCATCAGTCTTGCGGCACGATCTGATCATCCCGTATCTCTAGCAATTGCCCATACTAATCAAGAGCAAAAGAATGATTTAATGACTGTAGATAGCTTTGAGGCGATTCTGGGTCGCGGAGTCAAAGGCGTTATTGAGGGTAATTTGTATTACCTTGGCAATCATCGACTGATTGAAGAATTGGGTTTGTGCTCTGATGATATTGAGAATCGTTTATTACCGCTAGAGCAGCAAGGCAAAACGGCCGTATTGCTTACCAACCAAACAGAGGTTTTAGCCATTATTGCGGTGGCCGATACTGTTAGAGAAACAAGCAAGCAGGCTATTGATGAGCTTCACCAATTAGGCGTGACTACCATCATGCTCACTGGTGACAATCAGCACACCGCTAAGGCAATAGGTAAACAGGTGGGTGTCGATGAGATTATGGGTAATTTATTGCCTGAAGATAAGCTCAAAATAATTGACAGTCGCCTAAAAAAGGATCCCAATGTAAAGGTAGGCATGGTTGGAGATGGCATTAATGATGCCCCCGCTTTAGCAAGAGCAAGTATTGGATTTGCGATGGGGGCGGCTGGAACCGATACTGCGATAGAGACTGCTGATGTTGCGCTAATGGATGATGATTTACGCAAGATTGCTACCTTTATTCGGCTATCCAAATCAACCGCTCTAATTCTGACTCAAAACATTGTTCTTGCTCTTGGCATTAAAGCTATTTTCCTTGTGCTTACCTTTACAGGGCAAGCCACGATGTGGATGGCGGTATTTGCGGATATGGGTGCGAGCTTGCTAGTAGTGGCAAATGGATTGCGGTTATTAAGAAGCTAGGTGTTAGTTCATATCAAGCAGTTAACTCAAGGAGTACTAAAATGAAAAAGCTAGGATGTGTTGCGATTTTAAGTTTGGGTGTTTTATTAAGTGCGCCCGTTTTGGCGCAAACAGCAGGGGCGGGCACTAAAGCCTCACAGACACAACAAAAAAATGTTGATGTAGCGGAGTTTGATAAGCAAGCCGCTCAAATTCAAGATAACTTTAAAAAGATGCAACAGCAGATGGATCAGATCCGTGCAACTCAAGATCCGCAAGAAAGGCAAAAGCTGATGCAGGCTCACTGGAGCACAATGCAGGGCAACATGAATATGATGCAAGGCATGTGGGGTTCGGGAATGATGGGTTGTTGTGGTGGTAACGGCGGCATGATGGGTGGACACATGATGGGTTGGAATGGTATGGGCCCCTATTACTCTAAATTAACACCTGAGCAGTTAAAGCAACGCCAATACATGATGGATCAATACATGGGTATGCAGCAGAACATGATGAACCAAATGATGCAACAGAACTATATGTGGATGGATCGGTCAAGGTGGTAACTGGCTGGAGGATGAGTTATTAAACTTATCCACCAAGGTCTGCTTTGGATCGATGGCGGTCATTAACTAATGAAGCGTTACTTTAAGTAACACTTACTCTCTTATCAAGCCGTTTGGAGCAACGAAGTGTTAGACGGTTGCTCCGAAAATCCTGTGGTTTTCAAAATCAAAGAGCACTTAGGACGAATAAACCACCATCTTAGCGTTATCCACAATCTGCACAGCAACAGCGCCAGCTTTCTTCTTTCTTAGCGCCATAGATAGGGCGTTATTAAAGTCGCCATAAGTGCCCGCAGACACCCAGGCGGTATATGGATTATTCATTTTGTAGATAGTCTTATAGCTTTGAGACTTCTTTCTATGGGTACTTTCAACTTTAGCTAAGTCCATTTGTCCAGCTTGGATCTTCTGCCTTGCACGTTCGGCTTTAATAGCTGCTTGGGCTCGTTTAGCTTGATCTCTAAGAGATCGCAATCTAGCCTGCGCTGGACTTAAGGGCTTTTGTACTTTAGGTGTTTGGAATTCAAAAAATCGCATGCAAGTATTTAGCACCTAGTATTCGCTGGGTAGTAATATCACCCACTTATCTTCATTCAAGCAGGTATATAAGCTAATCTCATTAAACGGGAAGTCTGTATACGGAATTCGTTGCTTGGCCAGCACATTGCCGTTGCCGTCGGTAATAGTTAAGTTACCCGAACCATTGGTGCAAGTTAGGCTGCAGCTAGTAAAGCCCTCATTGCTGCCTAAGTGCATGACATGGCTGGCGATAGCGTCCATTAGCCAGTAGCAACCCACGGTTTCAGCTAGGTACTTGGTGCCATCGGTTAATAGCACTTTTGGCCATAGGGGGTAGTAGTACTCGGTGCCGGTAAATTGGCTCAATTGACTCAAAACGTGAGTTTTTGACGTATTCATTTTTACTATGCCTCATCGGTAACAAAGTGTTACTTCAAGTAACACTTGTGATCGAGTCAAGACCTTGCGATTTTGACTCGTTTGACGAAATTATTTAGTTTTGAAATTTGCCTTGAGTGCGCCGCTGGCCTGCTCAATCTCTTGATCAAAGCTGCCATTGCCCACCTCAGTTTTGATGATTTCTAGGCTTTCCAATAGACCCTCAAAGTCAGCTACTTGAATACTGGGCATGCCACGCTTGAGTTCCACAATCTTGCTGCCATAGCGAATGGACACGCATAACTTGCCGTCAATGTCTTGATACCACCAAGGCTTAATGCGCTTATTGACGGCAATACGCTGGCTGTTACCAGCAGCGTCTTTAACGGTCTTATATTTCTTGATTTCTAGTTGGGTGCCATTGGCCTGACTTTTGACTAATTCAATCTGTTCCCAGATCTTGCCAATGAGCTTATTGCGACGCTGAACTATGGGTGGTTGGTGTATGGGTTTTGTTGCTGCTACAAATTTGAGTTTTTCAAAGGTTGTCATAGTGCTCTCCATAAAGTTGATAGGGCAATACAACAATATGGTCTGAAAACTAGGGTGGACAACCGAAAAAACACCATTTTTAGGCTTTAGAACACATATCTACTTTTTTTACCGATCTTTATGTTCAAGCTAAATAAATTCATAGAAAGAAGTAAAAACAGTAAGGCATAAAGGTTGGCACGCCGAAGGTAATAGTGCTGCGAAACCCGTTCTGATGTGTGACGGTACGCAATTCAGATCTCTTACTATCTGGCCTCATTGCACTACCCAAGACCCTGGCTGTTTTGGATGCTTTAAACGACGCCCCTGTGTGGCAGTACCGTTTGCGATGTTGTATTAGTTGGTAGCGTAGAAATACGTGAATGTAGGCTAAATGGCGAAGTAATTCGCATAGGCTGAAAGTGAGTGGGATGGCCAATGAAATAAACCCACAAGCTAGTTTGTAAGGGTTCCTGATATAGACCGCAAATTAGCTGCGTATGACGGCACGTAATAGGTGATAGCAATACCTACCTATCTTGCACTAGCAAGTTGTGTGTATATCAGTTGAAAACCTCAGTGAAAGAGGCTTGCATGAGTTGAGCCCTTTAACAGAGCTTGGCTTGTGCTTCCTAGTGAAAGATCTAAAAAAATTCAATAATTCTAAAAAACATTAAAAAAGAAGAAAAATGCGATGAGCGGAAGCGAAGAGCTGGCGAATGTAATTCGCCATTGGTATAGTTATTATTAATCACATGGAGGAGATATGAGTAATCAGCTGACTTATGAAGAAATAGTTGAAATATGGCTACGAGACTTTATTGACTCAATGGATCAAGATGGTCTGCGTCCCGGCAATAGTAGTGGAGATGCACCACCAG
>CAJARE010000191.1 GCA_903944255.1 uncultured beta proteobacterium | reverse complement strand
TGGCTAAAGTAATCTTTTGACCGGCGAGGGTTACTTCAATGCGTTGTTGGCTCATTGTCATCCTCTGGGGTTGGTGTGGTAATGACTTCGCCGAGTAAGTTCAATTGGCGACCATCGCTCTGCTCAGGCAGGCGACTCAAAATATGCTGAATTCTTTTTTGAGCATCCTCAATCTTTATTTCAAGCTGATTGCGATCTTGATGTAAGGCTTTTACAGCATCAGAAATAAGCTGAATTTTTTTAGACAGCCTCTGCAGCGATATAGCTATCGGATCGGATTCGGTTAAGTCGCTTGGGACATGAGGGGTGTGCTCGGTCATATAGGCATTGTAGCCTCAGGAAAATGCTTTGTGGAACTCTGGGCTTGGGTTTAGTCTGGCAGGGCTACCCAGTCCTTACCTAGTTTTTCTAGGCGAATGCGGCCATCAAATAGCTCTATTAGGGCTTGGTGCGTTTGCGGATCTTGACTAGACCCCTGAAAATGCATTTTGCCCTTATTGAGCATGATGAGATGGTCGGCCCGCAACGCAATATGAATTTCATGTAAAACGGTGATTAAGGTCTTACCTTGGGCAATTAAGCTTTTCTGCCATTTCAGAAAATCAGCCTGATGGGGTGGGTCTAAGTTGGCTAAAGGTTCGTCCATCAGCAAGATGTCGGAATCCACTGCAAGCAGACGAGCCAATAAAACACGCTGACGTTCTCCGCCAGAGAGCTGTTGTAAAGGACGACTGCGCAATCCCCAGGCGTCCGTTTGTTTGAGAGCTTCTTCTGCCTTGGCGTGATCGATTGTGGTGGGCAGATGTAGCCATCCTTGGTGGGGAAGGCGACCCAGCATCACGGTGTCATAGACGCTGAGGGAGTCGCCGAATTCTTCTGAGCCGCGTGAACCCTGCTCAAGCCAAGCGATCTTTCTAGCGAGGTCTTTTGCGGATAGTTTAGACAAGTCAACTTCATCTATTGTTAGTAACCCATCCCACTTTAATAATCCCACCATTGCCTGCAAGAGGGATGACTTACCCGCACCATTCGGACCGATGATGCTGGTCCATTGACCTTGCGGAATATCGAAATCCAGATCTGTAAGGACCGCGCAGGGCCCTCTAAATACAGATAGTTGCCTAGATCTCATGAGCGACTACCAAAGGGGGTTTGTTTTAGAAGAACCAGCATATATAAACCACCTAAGACCGCAGTTACTATGCCTACCGGAACTTCAATTGGTGCAAAGAGAGTGCGCGCAATAAGGTCTGAGCTAAGCAATAGAATGCCACCACCCATACTGGAGAACAAAAGTTGCACCCGCTGGTGACCCCCAGACATCTTTCTGACTAAATGGGGCGCTGCTAACCCAACAAAAGCAACTAGCCCTGTTTGAGCTACTGCGCAACCCGTCGCTAAAGCAAGAATACTAATCAATACAAGACGTAGTTGATCTAGTGGCAATCCTAATGTGCGCGCAGTATTTTCTCCAAGCGATAAAGCGTCCAGCGCAGGGCTGATAATGAGGGTAAGCAGTAAGCAAAACACTACAGTGATTGCCATGAGCTCTACGCCAGACCAGCTCAAGAGAGTCGTGTTGCCCAGCATGAAAGACTGAATGCTTTGAAAAAGATCTGGGCGAATGAAAGTGAGTAAAGAATTTGCAGCGCCCAGAATGACACTAATTACCACCCCTGACAGTAATAGGCGGAGTGAGCTTTTATAACCACCCGCCAGCATGAGGGCGGCGACTACGCCAATTAAGGCTCCAATAAAGGCGCCACCATTGAGTCCAATGATTTCTAACCAAGAATTGCCAATATAAGAAAAGCAAAGAATGCTCCCGACACCGAGCAAGGCACCAGAGGCGCTACCCAAAAGGTAAGGGTCGGCAAGTGGATTACGAAACAGGCTTTGTGCAATGCCACCCGCAAGTCCCAATAAAGCCCCGGCAAGATAGGCGCCCAATGATCGTGGAAGGCGAATATCAAATAAAACAGTTTGATCAAGCTCTGGCATATTCCAGTTGGCACCCATACTTCCAAGTAGGGTCCCGAGCAACACCAAGACCGCACTGAGAATGAGGAGGGCAAAAAGTCTGCCTAGAAAATAATTTTTTTGCATTACTGTGATGATGACATCTTCTCTTGAATGCATTGAGAAATAATGAGTGCTGCTTCGCCCATGCGGGGACCAGGACGCACTAAGACGTCATTTTGTTCCACAGAAAAAACACAAATTCTTTTTCTGGAGACTGCTGGAATAGTGTTCCAACCAGGTCGATTTTTAATATCAACCGTAGTGGAATCGCTAAGGAGAATCACTTCAGGCTTTGCCTGCACCACAAACTCGGGATTGATTTTTGGGAACGGACCTAGTGATTCTTGAATGATATTAATCAAGCCCAATTGAGTCAGAATTTCCCCGATAAAAGAAGTGCGGCCTGCTGCAAATGGTGCGGGATTGACTTCAAAGTACACGCGTATATTTTTATCCTTAGCAGAAAGTTGTTTATTGGCGCGCATGAGCTCTTTCTGAATTTGATTCCATACGCGAGCGCTCTCAGAAGTGCCTAACACGACATCAAGCTTCTGAAGGGCCCGCTCCTCATCGCCCATGGACTTAATGTCTAGTGCAAATGTTTTAATCCCCAAGGAGTTGAGCTTTGCAATAACAGGCGAGGCCTTCTCCAGTAAAACTACATCGGGCTTGAGTTGCGCGATGTGCTCAATATTGACATCACCCATGCTCCCTAATTTCGGGAGTCCTTGAATTGATTTTGGCCAATTGGAAAACCGATCAACACCAACCATGGCGCCGCATTTACCCAGAGCGCAAACTGACTCGGTAAGCGAGGGAATCAAGCTCACAATTCGTTGTGGTGGTTTATCAAAAACTACGGTAACGCCACGGTCATCAACAACAGCAACGGGCGCAGCAAAAACAGCCAATGAGAGGCCAAGAAAAAATAAGACAACCCCGACTAGCAAATAGCGGGAGCAAGTCGAGGGGTGCATTTTCTTATGTTCTTTCTTGCTGCATTAAAAATTATATTTTGCTGTTGCGAAGTAAGTTGTTGGTGTTGTGGGATAGTAGTAGTAGCCTCTGCTTGAGTTATACCCGCCAGTGGTTGCATAAGAATTTCCCCCGATATTCTTAATCATAACTTTAGCGTCCCAAGAATTTACTCTGTAGCTGGCGTAAATATCGGCAGCTACATAAGAAGGGATTTTTGCCAATGAATTTGAGGCAGCCGGATCTGCATCGTAGTTTTGATTGCCAACGTAATTCACTGCAGCCCCAGCGCTCCATTCACTACTAAACATGTATTGTGCACGAGCATTTAATAGTAAGTCTGGAGATAGGCCAACCCCAACCCCAGATATTGATCCAGTCGTGTAAGTAGACCTTTGTATTTTTCCGCCGCCAGCGACAGTTAAATTTCGGGTGATATTACTTGAGGAGTCAAAAAGGAATCCAGTGCGATTAATGTTTCCAGCAGTATTGACGTTGCTACCAGAAGATGGGTCGTAGCGGATTTCATTTTGTGTAATCGATTGAAATACGAGGGCTGAAAGGTGGGTTTTACGAAGATTCCAATCCCCTCCGGCTGAATAAGTTTGTGAGATTTGTGGCTTTAAGATGCCATTGAAGATGGGGGTGTAAGTGTCTGGATCAAACCCCCAGAATTCATCAGTATTTGGAAATCGATAAGACTGATCCCATTTAATAAATATTTTTTGTCCTGATTGATAGCTGTAATTAAATGCTACATCCCCAGCATTGGCAGAGTATTTTTGACTTGCGCTAACGGTTGATCCGGTTGAGAGGTCATTTGCCGATGCATTCTGCGCTTGGTGTCTAAAGCCCCCGCTAGCCTCCAATCCGTCAATTACCTTTAAAGGAATCCGTGACAAAAGATACATGGATTGATTAAGGATGCTAACGTTTTGCTGAAGGCTTGTATTGCCAAAAGTTAATCCTGAAGAACTGCTTTGAGAGGCTTGATTAAAGTCATAACCTAAAACTGTAGTTCCCCAATCCCCAAAATTAGCTTTGATCTTTGGCGCAACTGCAAGTTGCCAGTTAGGATATAGAACGTAGTAAGGGTAGGCGGGGATGTTGGAGCTGGTATTTTTATTGGAATACGTTCCATCAATGTCAAACGTTAGCTGATCACTAATTGCTTTTATAAGCCCAGCCCTGATTCCAGAGTTATCAGTAGTGATTGTTGATCCTATAAACGCCGCCCTAGCAGACTGAGAGTTACCTCTGCCTGCCTGACCAAGAACAGCCCCTGGCGTTTGAGAGTTTGAGTGATTAAAGAATATATCGGCGTAGACCTGATCAATTCCGCCTAATGATTGAGTCAATTTACCGTCAAATGAATAGGCATTTGCTGCAGAGTTCTGTCTCCAGCCATCCGTGTTTGAGGTATTTGCTGTAAGTTGAATTGTTGTGTCATTCACTTTATTACGCAAAATTGCATTGCTAATTACGGTGTTGTAGCTTCCGTATGTAACTGAGGCCTGATTAAGGTTTTTTGCGCCACCATTTGTGATGATATTGATTACGCCACCTACTGCCCCATTTCCATACTGAACGCTTGCTCCACCTTGCAGTACCTCAATTCGTTCAATTGAGTCAATGGGTATGGATTCCCAGTTAATGGTGCCCGAATCTATGGGGTTTAGTCGTTGACCATCAACCAGAACAAGGGTGTTGCTGTTTGCGGTAGCGCCATAACCACCCATATCAACAGAGGCATCCAGATTTAAGGGGTTGCCGCTAGAATTTTTGACGTTTAAGCCCCCGATCTGAGAGAGAACTTCTGGAATATTGTTTGAGCTTGAATTTGCAATCTCATCACGCGTAATGACTTTGACGTTTGCTGGCACCTCGTTGAGGTTTTCTTCAAAACGAGATCCGGAGACAATAACTGTTGGTTGGGAATTTTGAGCTGCTGCGTTAAATGTTGCTGCCACGCCGCAAAGTAGGGCGATCAGCGTTTTACTACTGAACTGCTGTTTCATGATGAACCTTCTGCCTTCAAATCGCCTAGCTAACTTCCCCGTAAGCTGGGCCGAACAGAATTTCACTTTTTGAGAGTTCAGGCGTCAATTGGCATCTTCTTTGGTGCTTG
>CAJARE010000190.1 GCA_903944255.1 uncultured beta proteobacterium | reverse complement strand
CTGAAAAAGATTGCAGTGCCTGCCCTTCAACATCGTCTCAGGCGTAATCCACTAGATGATTCTAGCTCTGGAGTCAGAGTCAAAAGAGCTATAGAAGAATTATTTCCAGAAACAATGAAGTAAATTTAATCAGCAAATACTGTCTTTTGGAAAATTCAGAACAAATGCAAGAGATTAGTAAGAGCGTCAAACTAGAAACTTGGTTGCGCGCACTCCAGGTCGCTCAGCTCTTAATCATTAACCCTCATGGTTTAGGCGGCATCATCCTGCGAGCACGCTCTGGCCCAGTACGAGATCGTTGGCTAGCTTATCTCAATACCATTGCTCAATTAGGCGGCATGCGCCTACCCTTGCGCAAGATGCCCCTTGGAATCTCCGATGAAAATCTGCTTGGCGGAATCGATCTCGATCAAACATTGCGCACTGGCAAAGCTATTCTCAGACAAGGCTTGCTGGCTCAATGCGATCAGCAGCTATTACTCATGCCAATGGCAGAGAGAGTGGAAGTAGGCGCTGTAGCAAAAGTGGTGAGCGCTTTAGATAATGGCTTTATCTCGATTGAGCGCGATGGTCAAAGCCGCAGAATTGATAGTCATTTTGGTGTTGTAGCCTTAGACGAAGGTATTGAGGATGACGAACAACCGAATGAAAAAATTCGGCAAAGAACGGCTTTTCTTCTCAATCTCGATATCCTCGGCTGGAGAGATTTACCAGAAACCGATGATGATTTTCTACCAGATACTCAGTCAATTCAATATGCGCAAGAGAACTTCTCAAAAGTCACCATCAGCGAAGATAGTCTGAATGCCTTAGTAGGTGTTGCCGAGCAGTTAGGCGTGATATCGATACGAGCTCTCAATTTGGCAATCAATACCGCTAAGTGTTTAGCTGCTTTTGATAGAGATGATGAAGTGACAAGCATGCACTTGCAACGCGCGATTGCCTTGGTCTTATCACCACGCGCAACAAGAATGCCGCAAAGCGCTCCTCCAGAAGAGGAAGAGCTTCCGCCTGAATCAGAAGAGCAGCTTGAGAATGAGCAAGAGCCACCACCAGAAGATCAGAAGCAGGAAGAACAACAAGGGAATCAAGAGGATAAGGACGATCAAGAACCAGAAAGCAATACAGAAACTCCACAAGCTCTTGAAGATGAAATTTTAGAAACGGCTCAAGCAGCAATCCCTATAGATCTCTTGGCTCGTCTTGCTGATTTAGCTGATCCTAAAACGCCCAAAGGGATGGGTGGTAAAACTGGTGCTGTCAAAGTAAGCAGAATACGTGGTCGTCCGCTGGGTAATATGCCTGGTATGCCTGAGGGTGGCAAAACACTCAGCATCATTGATACCTTACGAGCCGCCGTTCCTTGGCAAAGGGTTCGTCGAGCAGAAATGCTGGCTGCTGGTAAAACCATTCCTGCTGGAAAAATTGTGATTCGTAAAGAAGATTTTCGGATCAAACGTTATCAAGAGCGCACTCAAACTTTAACGATGTTTATCGTAGATGCTTCTGGCTCCTCTGCAATGCATCGCCTGGCAGAAGCGAAGGGTGCTGTAGAACTCCTATTAGCTGAATGTTATATCCGGCGAGATCAAGTAGCAGTGATGTCATTTAGAGGTAGTGCTGCCGAACTCATCTTAGCTCCTACCCGCTCTTTAGTAAAAGCCAAGCGCGCTTTAAGTGGTCTTCCTGGTGGAGGTGGAACTCCCTTATCTCGCGCTATTGACGAGTCCTTTGAGATCGCTAGCGTTTCTATGAGAAAAGGGCTCACTCCCGCTTTAGTTTTCTTAACCGATGGCCGAGCCAATATCGCTAAAGATGGCTCTCCTGGTAGATCAAAAGCCATGGAAGATGCGCAGCACTCAGCACGGACTGCTTCTTATTATTCTTTTAAGTCTTTGTGGATTGATACTTCACCGCAAGCCAGGGAGGAAGGCAAAGTAATGGCAGCGTTACTCGGATCAATGTACTTGCCTCTGCCCAACGCAGGAGCCAATGAAGTTTCTCAAGCCATCATGCAAGGACTTAAAAAGTCTTAGTCCTTAAGTTCAGTCATACCTCTAAGAATTAATTGCGCTACCTTGATTGACTCAAGCTCATGCATGATATGACCACCCTCCCACTTCAAAATCTCTGCAGTTGGAAAATAATCCCGAATAATTTTCTCTAAGGGTTTTACTGGAATCCAGGCATCCTGATTACCTAAGACGCAAATTAATTTACCTTGATACAGATTAGCTTCCTCTAAAACTTTTTGAATATCGGCTGCTGCCATGAAATTCATTGAACCCCGCACATGGTCTGAACGCTCAAAGAGTTTTCGGTAATAGACTCTGCGAGCCTCTGGCAAGATAGTATTAGTTGAATCTAGCAACCTATCTACCATTCCCAAGCTGGGGGAAAGCGAAGCGAGTAAGCTTGAAAGGGTTGATGATCGCGTAATAGGGCCCAACATTGGTCCAAAGAAGCTGGTATAGACAGCTGGTGGCGGAATAAAAGAAGGATTTAAAGCGATGACCAGCTTAGGCGGCTTTAATGCGGCCACTGCAAAACGAAGTGCTAAGGGTGCTCCGGCAGAGTGCCCTACTACGATTGACGGTGCTTCAATACCCAAGTGATCGATGAGTAATTGCAATGCATGTGCTATCTCATCAAGCTTTAGATCTTCTAATTTTCCTCCCAAGGTAAAGGCGTGACCTGGCAAATCCGGCACGATGACTTGTGCATCGTTTTCTAATAAAGGAATCAGGTCTGACCAAGAATGTGTTGAGCTGCCAGTGCCATGAAGTAGTAAAACAACGGGGCCCTTACCTGCGAGCTGAACATGCCAATCTAAACCTCCAACAGAAACAGTGCTACTGTGTTGCCGATTAGGCCAATCTATGGGTATTCGTTTCATTGCTTATAAAAACTCTTTGAGTGCCGCAAGACCAATGCTTGGTTGCTCTTCTTGCGGTAAGTGGCCAATATTAGGTAAGGATACTCTTTTAGCGTTGGGCATCACCTTCAAGTAATCATTTGAATTTGCAATAGGAATAAAAGCATCCTTTTCACCCCAAATTAATAGTGTTGGGACCTTGATATTCGCTAAAGATGGAACTGG
>CAJARE010000189.1 GCA_903944255.1 uncultured beta proteobacterium | reverse complement strand
GGTTGGCAACAATGTTTCCCATGCAAACAATAAAACGAAGCGTCGCTTTTTGCCTAATCTGCAAAACCGCCGTTTCTGGGTTGAATCTGAAAACCGTTGGATTAGCTTGCGCTTAACCAATGCTGGTTTGCGCGTTATCGACAAAAACGGCATCGATGCTGTCTTGTCTGATCTCCGTGCACGTGGCGAAATTTAAGGAGCGCACAAATGGCTAAAGGCGGTAGAGAAAAAATCAAGTTAGAGTCATCAGCTGGTACTGGTCACTTCTACACAACCTCCAAAAACAAGCGCACCAAGCCTGAAAAAATGGAGATCATGAAGTTTGATCCAACCATTCGCAAGCATGTTGCTTATAAAGAAACGAAGCTGAAGTAATGTACTGATTGCACCTAATGCAAATAAAAAACCCGCTACATCAGCGGGTTTTTTATTGGTCTCGATATTGCCAGAGACAAACTTCAATTGAATTATGCGTAACGGCGCAGTCTTAAAGAAAACTCGCGCAAGCTAGTCAAGCCACTATCTTCAGCACGCTGACACCAAGCATGTAGCTGAGATACTAACTGCTCTCTCGTGGCGTTAGAGCGACCCCAGATCGCTTGTAATTCACGACGCATCTCGATCATTTTGCGCAGCTGCAAATTACTTGAGATCAACTCTTCAAGTTTTAATTTTTCTTCCTCGCTTAAACGAGATTCATCCTTAGCCAACCAGGTACGAGCATCTTTAAGATGTACAGCTAGCACTTGCATATGCTGCACTTCATTACTAAAGAAGCGACGCAAAGTCTTGCTATAACGAGCCATGATTTCATAGCGATTAGCAATAATGGCTTCCAGCGTATTGTGATCTGCAGGACGTAGGTCGCTCAGTTGTGGTTTCGGTGGGGTCTTTTTAACCGTTGCCAAACCAACTGAACTGAAGATCTGAATGTATAACCAACCAATATCAAATTCATACCATTTATTTGAAAGCTTAGCGCTCGTAGCAAAGGTGTGATGGTTGTTATGGAGCTCTTCACCACCAATCAAGATTCCCCACGGAACAATATTAGTTGAGGCATCCTCACAATCAAAATTACGATAGCCCCAAAAATGGCCAATACCATTAATGACGCCAGCGGCAGTAATCGGAATCCATAACATCTGAACCGCCCAAACCGTTAAGCCAATGCCGCCAAATAAAAACACATCAATGATGAGCATCAGCCCAACACCTTGCCAAGAAAACTTGGAGTAGATATTTCTCTCAAGCCAATCATTCGGAGTGCCATGACCAAACTTATCTAAGGTTTCTTGATTAGCCGCTTCTTGTTTATACAGTTCAGCGCCACGCGTTAGTACCGTTTTAATACCCATGACCTGGGGACTATGAGGATCATCAACCGTCTCACATTTAGCGTGATGCTTACGGTGAATAGAGGTCCACTCCTTTGTGACCATGCCTGTAGTGAGCCAAAGCCAGAAGCGGAAGAAATGAGAAACAATAGGATGAAGATCTAGAGCGCGATGTGCCTGACAGCGATGCAAAAAGATCGTGACGGCAGCAATCGTGATGTGCGTCAGCACCAAGGTAAAGATGGTGATTTGCCACCAAGACCAATCTAAATAACCATTAGCAAGCCAGTGAAGCAACAAATCAAAACCTGAAGCTGTATTCAAAAGAAAATTCCTAAATAGGTCAAAACCCTATTTTAGTTCTTTAGCTGGCTTTTTAGTTTTGACCTGAGTCTCTTTTCCCTCGCCTTTTTCAGGAGATTGACCCTGAGGTAAAGCTTTCTTTTGAAAAACGGCGCCAAAAAATCCATCGGTTCCATGGATGTGGGGCCACAACTGCCACCAAGGGTTATCTGCGCTACAACCTAAGGGCAACTGGTCCTTGGGAAATAAAGGCTTTAGAACTTCAGCTGCAGGCACCACCTCAAAATCTGGGTGTTTTGCGAGAAAATTCTCTGCAACTCCTTGATTTTCTTGAGGTAATAGACTACAAGTCGCATAAACGAGCCGACCCCCGGGTTTTAATAAACGAGCGGCGGAAGCCAAAATATTGGTTTGCTTTTGATTGAGCTCCAATACTCCTGCGGGGGTCTGGCGCCATTTAAGATCAGGATTACGCCTTAAAGTACCCATTCCAGAGCAAGGGGCATCTACCAAGACCCGATCGATTTTTCCAGCCAGCCGCTTGATCTTAGAGTCGTTCTCGCTATCAATCCACACTGGATGGACATTAGATAGGCCACTGCGCGCCTGTCTAGGCTTTAAATTTGCTAGGCGACGCTCAGATGTATCTAAAGCATACAAACGCCCTGTAGAGCGCATTAAGGCACCTATCGCTAAAGTCTTGCCGCCAGCACCCGCACAAAAGTCGACGACCATCTCGCCACGTTTGGGGGCTAACAAATATGCTAAAAGTTGACTGCCCTCATCTTGTACCTCAAACATTCCCGCTTTAAAGGCGGCGGTGTTTTGTAAGGCTGGCTTACCCATAATGCGAACACCATCCGGCGCATAGGGAGTTGGTATCGCTTTATAGCGACCACCCAAGGCATTCATCTGCGCAAGTAATTCTTCGCGATTGGTTTTCATTGTGTTAGCACGCAAATCTAACAGCGCTGAGTGCATTAAGGATTTCGCCAACTCTTCACGAGAATCTTCTCCGGGATATTTTCCAAATGCATCCCATAACCACTCAGGCAAATTATTGCGTACCAATGGATTTAAAGCAGCAGGATCTACTTTAGAAAAACGTTGTAACCATTCATACTCACCTGGCTTAAGCACGTGCGCCAAATCCGCAATCGCGCTCTCAGCACGATTTGCTGAGCCCAATCCACCTTCCGAGAGAGCTGACAGCAAACCCAATAGGGCTAAGCGTCTAGCCTGGGAACCTTCGCCACTCGAAGCAAATTGGGAGAACTCATTCTTACGTCGCAAAATGGCAAATGCACTCTCTGCAATCAAGGCGCGATCGCGATTGCCCAACTGCGGTTCAGCACGGAAATATCGACTCACTACACGATCTGCTGGTTGCTCAAAGTTCAGTAACTCAGGCAATAAACGCTCTAAATGAATTGCGTGTTGAGGCAGTGCTTTTGCATTTGAAAAATTCTTCTGACCTTCAAGAGCAATTAAATTACCGCTTGCATTCCGTCTCTCGGGTCGACGTAAGGGATCTTTTGATTTTGCTGCATAACTTTTATGAGGGGCTAACCTGGAACCGCTGGCAGACTTTCTGGATGGACGCTCTGTACTCATAATTTGAAAAATTGCGACTCGGGGGGTTGTAGCTTCACTTGATTACCTTCTATTCGCAATCGTCCATCAAGGAACCATTTTACGGCCCGCGGGTAAATCTGATGCTCGGCCGCTAAAACACGAGCAGCTAAGGTCTCTGCATCATCACCTTTTAAGACTGGAACAGAGGCTTGGCAAATAATCGGACCCTCATCAACATCCTCGGTAACAAAGTGCACTGTCGCGCCATGCTCCTTTACACCTGCCTCTAAAGCACGCTCGTGGGTATGCAAACCAGGGAATGCTGGCAGTAAAGCAGGGTGGATATTCATGAGGCGACCCTCAAAATGGCGGATAAAGCCTGGCGTTAGAATTCTCATGAAGCCAGCCAAAACCACCAAATCCGCCCCTAATTCATCAATTTGCTT
>CAJARE010000188.1 GCA_903944255.1 uncultured beta proteobacterium | reverse complement strand
TTCGGCAATCGCAGTATTGGTTGAGCCCTTTACCTCAAAGGCATCATCATCTTTAGTTCCACGATGAAACGCACCACCAAATGCCATAATTAAGGCTGGTGATCTAGTTCCCGGAGGTAATCCAATAGGTTGATATATGTCAATCAATAAATGACGTTGGGCAGGCTGCGTTGAAAAATGAATGCCTGCAGTCGCATAGACCTCATTAGAAGTAATTTGTACTTCAAATTGCTTGTCTATATAGTTAATGGTGTTTTGGATCATAATGAATTCACATCTCTTATTAAATAGGAAATTGGTATGTCAGACTCAAATGAAAATCAAAAATTAGTAGCCTTATTAGGCGCCTTTTGCGAAGCCTTTAATCAACATGACCCTGAAGCCATTGTATCGATGATCACGGATGATTGCGAGTTCAGGCCAGCGATGGGAGATAACAGCTTTGGCGCCTCCATTAAAGGAAAGCAAGCCATTAAAGAGGCTTTTGCCAGTACCTTTGCGATGTTTCCAGATGCGAAATGGGTTCCCAGAAATCATAATGAAGTGTTTGGGGGGCGTGGCTTTTCGGAATGGACCTTTATAGCTACTCGTAAATCAGATGGCGCATTTTTTGAAGTAGACGGTGTTGATTTATTCTTCTTTAAGGATGGAAAAATCTGCTTGAAAGATGTCTATAGAAAACAGCGTGACCCAAAATTACCTAGCTGAGGTACTCAATCAAGCTAGTTAAGAAATCGTCATCATCGATAGGGCTATCTGCAGCCCTAGCTTTTGGTCTAGCACCAAAAGCAGCTACTACTAGATTTTCATTGGGATTCATATAGAGGTACTGCCCATAAATTCCACGTGCTTTAAATGCGCCTTGATGTAAAGGCCCTTTATCGGGTGGTACCAACCAGAATAAATACCCGTAATCAATTGGACTACCCATCACCTCAAAACTAGAAGAGGCATTTTGAATCCAATCAGATGGTAATACCTGTCGACCTTCAATAAGACCGCCACTCAATAAAAATTGGCCAAAACGCGCTAAATCCCTTAACCGAAGTTGAATACCGCCGCCTCCAAACTCTTGGCCATCGGGCGAGTCTAACCACCATCTAGCGGGAAATTCCATACCCAGAGGATGCCAAATCTTTTCCTGTAAATATATTGCTAAGGACCTTTGAACGGCAGCTCTCAATACAGCCCCGACAACAAAGGTATCACCAGTGTTGTACTTCCAGTGATCGCCAGGATCACTGGCTCGATCTAAATTTTTCAAAAAATCTAATATTGCACCCGCTTGTTGAAGATGTTGCACTTCAAGCATTTTTCGACGCTCAGATTGTGGATCTCCATAAGTCTCATCCCATGACACTCCAGAGCTCATACGAAGGACATCTTCAAGCTTGACGCCTGAATAAGCTCCTGTACTAAGTTGCGGTATATAGTCACTCACCAAATCATTCACACTATGAATGAATCCATCAGCAATAGCGGCGCCCACCAAGGTTGAGGTCACTGATTTTGTTACTGAAAAAGCGCACCAAGGTGTATTGCCTTGGTTTCCATGGAAGTAATTTTCGTAGACTTTAATGCCATCCTTCAGAATGCATAGTCCCGTTACGCAATTAATATCTAGATAGTCCTGAAACGATAAATTTTGGTCTTGAGACTTCAATCTCAAGTCAGATAAATCAATGAGGCGCTCTGTAATCGAACTCGTCTGAGGGGCTGGAGTGATGTCACTGCA
>CAJARE010000187.1 GCA_903944255.1 uncultured beta proteobacterium | reverse complement strand
TGGTTTTGCAACCACTTCTGGTTTTTATGATGCTTTTAAATTAGCAGGCTTTAAGCCACAAGTTGTTATGAAAGTAGGGGATATTTTTTCACTTATGAATATGGTCTCTGGCGACCTCGGTAAATCATTGTTGCCGGGAAGGGTGAAGGCGCTGATGGGGGATGCCATTGTCTTCACCCCCTTGTTGTCCAAATATGAGGTGACCCAGCATATTGCCTTGATGTATCTCCAGGTTAATGAATCAAACCCCAATATCTTGGCGCTAGCCGCTGAAGCCCGTATGATGCATCGCAATAATTTATAAGCCATTTTCATTTTATACTTCAATAATTAACTTAAAGTTAATAATAAGACATTTCTCTTAATTGATTTGATCTCTTCTGAGGGATACATTGAGCCCACAAAGTGAGAGATCACCAAACCCATTCTTTGAAAGAGTTTCATGCTTGAAAAGCTTGCAAAAGCCCGCTATTTTTCGCGCCTTACTGGGGCTGTAAATCGCCTCGTTTCTGAGCGAGGAGAATCGAATGCTGTCAGCATGGCAGATGAGGTGATTCATAACTATCGTAAGTTATCTAAAGATCAGCATGCCAAATTTTTTACCTTCTTATTTGAAAAGCTCAACCCTGATCCAGCGGCGGTTATGACTGCCGCACAACATTTTTCAGTAGAAGCAAATGCACGAAATTACATTAAGTTACAGCGTGTTGCTGAACCCTTAAGACAAGAATTATTTCGTCGTCTGAATCGGGCAAGTGATGGCACAGCAGCTTTAGTAGAAATGCGTCGGGATTTATTGCAATTATTAGACAAGCAACCCGAGTTAACTGCAGTTGATTTTGATTTACGCCACCTCCTATCTTCTTGGTTTAATCCTGGCTTTCTAAAAATGCATCGAGTTGATTGGAAATCGCCAGCAGAAGTCTTGGAAAAGCTAATTCAGCATGAGGCAGTGCATGCTATTGATGGTTGGGATGATTTGCGCCGTAGGCTGCAGCCCGATCGTAGATGTTTCGCATTTTTTCATCCGCAATTGCCTCATGAGCCCCTGATATTCGTTGAGGTTGCTCTGTTGCCAGAAATTCCAGCGATCGTCATGCCCTTGGTTGATAAAAAGGCGGAGACCATGCATCAAGCATCTCAATATAAAGTTGCAGCTTTTTATTCGATTAGTAACTGCGAGCCAGGTTTACGTGGTGTATCCATGGGTAATTTTTTAATCAAGCGCGTTGCAGAGCAATTGCATGCAGAGTTCCCTAGTTTAAAAACCTTTGTCACACTTTCTCCTATTCCTGGATTCATAGATTGGATTGCTGCTGGCGCTGATATTAGCGATCAAAAATCAGGTTCACAACTTAAGCCTGCGATTCGGACTGCGCGAGATCAGGCTTTAGAAACGATAGACCTGAACCATCGCTCTTGGTCTGAGCGTTTAAGTGCTGGTTGGCATCCCGATAATGCAACTAAAAAAGAAAAATCAGCCTTGTTATGCTTGGCTAGTATTTATTTGGGCCTGGGTTCAGCCGGAAGAAATGGTAACCCTGTAGCTAAGTTTCATTTGAGTAACGGTGCCAGATTGCATCAAATTAATTGGGCTGGCGACCTGTCCCGTAAAGGCTTGCGCCAATCTGCTTCACTAATGGTGAATTATTTATATGATCTTTCTTCAGTGGAGGAGAACCATGAGCGTTTTACCCAGGGAGAAATTGATTATTCTCGCGCAGTAGGGCGTTTAATGACGCCATAAATACGATGCGGATAAGTTTGGGAGTTAAAGTGCCGTTAAGACGTAAAATAAACGAAATCTAAATTAGCTTTACATAACCCGCAGTAAATAAACAAGCCAATAAAAATGGCAAATAGAGGAGACAGATATGACTAAGCAAGTAAACCTAAATGGATTGCTCAAGAAAGTATTGGTAATACTATGCGCAAGCCCATTAATTGCATTGGCCCAAGAGTGGCCCAATAAACCAATCACTTTTATTAATCCGTTTCCTGCTGGTGGCGGAACGGATGCATTTGCAAGACCTTTGGCTGCTCAATTGACTGAGCAACTCGGCAAGCAGGTTCTCATCGATAACCGTGGTGGTGCTGGTGGCACAGTAGGCGCATCGATTGCCGCAAAAGCTGCTCCTGATGGCTATACCTGGTTTGTTGGGGCTTCACATCACACAATTGCGCCATCCATGTATAAAAATTTGGACTACGATATTGAGAAGAACTTCATCCCAGTTGCGATGATAGCGAACGTACCGCAAGTATTGGTAGTGAATCCTAGCCGTGTCAGCGCTCGTAATGCAAAAGAATTCGAGCAATTGATGAAAAAAAATCCAGGCAAATATAATTATGCAAGTGCTGGTAGTGGCACTGTGCATCACCTTGCTGGCGAGTTATATAAAATTCAGACAGGTACCTTTATTACTCATATTCCCTATCGGGGTGCTGGCCCAGCAATGAATGATTTACTGGCAGGGCAAATTGATCTTGAATTTGATGGTCTAGCAACTTCTGCTCCTCAGATTAATGCGGGTAAATTGGTGGCAATTGCTGTAGCCTCAAACAAGCGTAGTTCTGCTATCCCAAATGTACCAACATTCCAAGAGGCTGGATTGCCTGACTATCTTGTTTCAACTTGGTACTCTCTTTTTGCGCCTGCTGGCACTCCAAAACCGATCGTCGATAAGATGATTGTAGAAGTCCAAAAGGCCCTAAATACTCCAAAAATGAAAGGGATTTGGGAAAAGAACGGTTCAGATATACCTAATTTGACTGGCGATGCTTTTGGCAAGCTAGTGAATGCAGATATTGCTCGCTGGAGCGCGGTAGTGAAAAAGTCGGGCGCAACGCTTGACTAATGAATAGTATTTTTTCTTGATTTTGAGGCTCTAATGAATTTGTATTCGCTATTGGAAAAAGGTTTTCCAAAAGATAAAAAAGCATGCGCTCTAGAAACACACGATGGTTTGTATTATTCATGGAGTGATTTAGAGCGAGCCACTGCAAAGATGGCTAACCTGCTGAAGAGCCTCAAACTTCCTGCTGGTTCAAGGATAGCGGTTCAGGTGGAAAAATCACCTGAAGCGCTTTTCTTGTATCTGGCAACCATTCGCGCAGGTTATGTCTATCTACCCCTGAATACTGCCTATCAAGCGGCAGAAATTCAGTACTTTATAGAGAATGCGGAACCTGCAGTACTTGTTTGCAGTAGTAAGAATTTTTCATGGGTCTCAAAAGTAGCATTTAAAGCAGGCACTAAACATGTGTTTACTTTAGATGAGGATCGCAAAGGCACTCTGCTAGATCGTGCCGCACATCTGAGCGATCAATTTAAAACAGTTCCCGCAAAAGATGATGACCTAGCTGCCATTTTGTATACCTCTGGCACAACAGGGCGTAGCAAAGGTGCCATGCTGACTCATCAAAATCTGGGTAGCAATGCTCAGGTATTGCAAAAGTTTTGGGGTTGGAAAAAAGGGGATGTTCTCTTGCATGCTCTCCCTATCTTTCATGTCCATGGTTTATTTGTCGCGGCCCATGGTGCATTGATCAATGGTAGCAAAATGATTTGGTTACCACGCCTAGATACTACTCAGCTCATTAAACATATGTCGGCTTCAACGGTGATGATGGGTGTGCCCACTTTCTATGTGCGCCTCTTAGCTGATAAAGCTTTTACCAAGCAGGTAGCACGCAATATGCGCTTATTTATTTCTGGATCTGCGCCATTGTTAACAGAAACATTTAATACCTTTAAGCAAGTGATTGGCCAGCCGATTCTAGAGCGTTATGGCATGAGTGAAACGATCATGCTGGTTTCTAATCCTTACAAAGGCAATCGAATTGGTGGCTCAGTGGGTTTGCCATTGCCTGGCGTTAAGGTACGTGTGGTAAATGAGCATAGTAAGCCATGCGGTATTGATGAAATCGGCAATATTGAAGTAAAAGGTCCGAATGTCTTTAAGGGCTACTGGCGGATGCCGGAAAAAACTGCAGAAGAATTTACTAAAGATGGTTGGTTCAAAACCGGTGACGTTGGACGCTGGGGTGGCGATGCAAATGGTGGTAAAGCGCCAAAAGAGTATCTCTGCATTGTGGGGCGCAGCAAGGACCTGATTATTTCTGGTGGATATAACGTATATCCGAAAGAAATCGAAAGTTTCATCGATGATATGGATGGCGTGGATGAGAGCGCTGTAATTGGTATTCCACATCCTGACTTTGGTGAAGCAGTGATGGCAGTGGTTGTGCCAAAAGCAGGAGCAAAGCTCAATGCTGAGACGATGATTGCGACCTTGAAATCTCAGATCGCCAACTTCAAGATCCCGAAGCGTTTAGAAATCGTTGCAGACTTACCTCGAAATGCGATGGGAAAAGTGCAAAAGAATATCTTGCGTCAGCAATATACGGCGTAATCCTATTTAGAAGCCAAACGCCTTGCGGCTCTCATTAAACATGAAGGCTGCAAGGAAAATGAGCATCACACCAAAGATGCGCTTTAACTGAGCAACATTCAGTTTGCGCGCCATCCTAGCGCCTAAGGGAGCCGTAAAGATACTGACGGCGACAATGCAAGCTACTGCAGGTAGGTAAATAAATCCTAAGGAGCCTGGTGGAAGATTAGGATTACCCCAACTGCCAAACATATAACCAATCGTGGCCGCTACTGCAATCGGAAACCCAAGGCCTGATGAGCTGGCCATGGCGACATGGGGTTTGACATTACACCAGAGCATGAAAGGAACTGTAACGAATGCGCCGCCTGCGCCAACCAAACTCGATAAAGCGCCTGCGAATGTACCAAAGGAAAATAAACCCAATGAACCCGGCAACTCTCTACCGGGCTTAGGTTTTTTATTGATAATCATTTGAATTGAAGAATAGACAATAAAGATTGCAAAGAAGAGTGAGAGCCATGAAGTATTGAGCGCTTCAAAAATTTCGCTACCGCCCACTAGACTGCCAATCACCAAGCCCGGACTAAATGATTTCACTAAAGACCAGTCGATTGAGCCATGCTTGTGATGTGCCCAAATAGCAGAGGTAGTTGTAAAAAGAATGGTGGCCATTCCCGAAGCAATCGCCATGTGAACGATGATGCTTTGATCAAAATGCAGATGGTTGAAAACCAGAATCATGAAGGGCACCAAAATCATGCCACCACCAATACCCAGTAGACCGGCTAAAAATCCAGCAATACCGCCGCACAACAGCAGCATCGCAATATCACTCAGTAACATGAATTCCCCGCCTTAGCCGCTAGGCCGTCATCCTGAACCCTAGGGTTCAAGGTGGAACGGCTACTCTGCTTTGGGTGCATTAAGAGACTCAGGGAGTGAGCAGCTCGAGGCTGACACTGTGAATCTTCAAAACGCTCACGCCCGCAAGGTAAAGATCGTTCCGGATGCTTGCGCATCGGTTCAAGGAACTATTGGCCTTGGCGAACCAGGCAGGGAAAGGGATTGCATCAAGCTGTCTACTTGAGCTTCTAATGCATAGATTTCAGCTTGAAGGCGAGCAACTTCGTCACTACTGACCTTAGAGGATGCGCCTACTGGTGCTGATGTGCTTTGGAGTTTAATAAGATCACCTGCAATTTTTAGTGCCGCCATCATGCTGGCACGCTCGATACTCCGATTACCACCACTAATTGCCAGCTTGATTTGTTCATCAACTAGAACGCAGGCCGCACGTAAAAGTGGTTCATGTTCAGTGCTAGTGGCCAGCGTAATTTTTTGGCCGGCGAGAGTTACTTCAATGCGTTGTTGGCTCACTATCATCCTCTGGAGTATTGGGTGGAGTTGCTTCATTCAGTAAATTCAGCTGGCGCCCATCACTTTGCTCAGGCAGACGACTCAAAATATGTTGAATGCGTTTTTGCGCATCTTCAATTTTACCTTCTAGTTGAGTGCGGTTTTGATGCAGTTCTTTAACCGCTTCAGTAATAGACTGGACTTTTTCAGATAAGCGTTTGACAGATGCATTGACTGCATCTAGGTCAGCTCCGTTATCGCCTAGGGAAATTTGGTTTAGCTCGCTCATATTGGCATTGTAGCCTTAGGAAATGTTGAAAGAAGCGGTTTTCTGCAAGGGGTTTAGACGGGCAGGCTAATCCACTCATCGCCAAGCTTTTCTAGATGAATCCGGCCATCAAATAGCGCTATTAGGGCCCGATGGGTTGCTGGATCCTTACTGGCCCCCTCAAAATACAATTTTCCTTGCTTAATCATCACTAGATGGTCTGCTTTTAGTGCGAACTGGATTTCATGTAAGACGGTGACAACAGTTTTTCCTTGGGCAAGTAATTCCTTTTGCCAGATCAGCCAATCTGCTTGATGGGGAGGATCTAAATTTGCCAGCGGCTCGTCCATTAGCAAGATATCAGATTGCACTGCTAATAAGCGAGCAAGCAACACTCTTTGTTTTTCGCCACCAGATAATTCATGAAGAAAACGGGAGGCAATGGATTGCGTATGGGTTTTGTTAAGTGATTCCTGTACCACTTGATGATCAAGACTACTTGGAATGTGCAGCCATCCTTGGTGAGGGATGCGACCAAGCATTACCGTATCGTATACAGTGAGCTCGCTAAATTCTTCTGTCGTATCATTATTTTGAGCGAGCCATGCAATTGCTTTAGCACGAGCTTTGCGATCAAGATTTTGAATATTGACATCATCAATCGTGATACATCCAGTTGTCGCCAGGATATTGGTGATGCCTTGAAGTAGGGATGACTTACCTGCACCATTCGGCCCAATAATACTTGTCCATTTTCCTTTAGGAATATCGATGGTGAGATTGCGCAGAACTTCGCAAGGTCCTCGATAGACATTGAGATCGGAAATCTTCATTTACTGATTCCAATCTGTTCGCGACGCAAAAGAAAGAGTAAGTAGCCGCCACCTAAAACAGCAGTAACAATCCCAACCGGGATTTCTAGGGGAGCAAAAATACTTTTAGCCAATAGATCCGAGCCCAATAGGAGAATTCCACCTGCAATGGAGGAGAGGATTAATTGGACACGTTGACGTCCTCCAGAAATGTGGCGGACTAAATGTGGGGCAGCTAGCCCAACGAAAGCAATTAAACCAGTTTGAGCTACTGCGAAACCTGTTGCTAGGGCTAAAACAGCAATTAATAAAAGTCTTAGTTGATCAAGTGGCAATCCTAGAGTGCGTGCAGTATTTTCACCGAGCGAAAGTGCGCTTAAAACAGGACTTAATAATAAAGTCAGCAATATAGAAATGATCAGTGCTAAACCCATCATGAGATTAGCATTCCAAGTAATCAACGAGGTATTACCCAACATAAATGATTGAAGGCTTTGATATAAATCAGGGCGAACAAACGTTAGTAGAGAATTAGCGGCACTAAAAATGACCCCTATGACAACCCCTGATAACAAAAGACGCAAAGAACTCTTGTAACCCCCTGCTAACAGAAGTGCTGCTAATACTCCAAGTAAAGCTCCTACAAATGCACCACCATTGATACCGATCAGAGTAACGAGCGAGTGCTCCCCTGCATATGAGAGGCACAAAATAATTCCTACCCCTAAAAGGGCGCCGGATGCGCTTCCTAATAAATAGGGGTCTGCTAAAGGATTGCGAAAGAGGCCTTGCGCAATTGCACCAGCCAAACCTAGCAAGGCGCCAGCAAGATAAGCGCCAATGGATCTGGGTAGGCGAATTTCATACAAGATAGTACGATCCACTTCTGTGAAACGCCAATCTATTCCTGTGCTTCCGAAGACGCATCCCAATGCAATGAGGATTAGGCTCACCGCAAATAAAGCCAGTAGCTTTAGGTAAAGTTGGTGTTTGGGCATTACTTGCTCGATAAACTTTTTTCTGCAATACATTGCGACAGAATCAATGCCGCTTCACCCATTCTGGGACCAGGTCTAACGATGACATCGCTTTGTTCTTTCTTGAAGGCGCAAATACGATTTTCTCTGACTGCTGGAATATCAGTCCAGCCAGGCCGTTTTTTCATATCAGTTACACCTGTCTCGCTGAGCATGATTATTTGCGGCTTAGCCTGCACTACAAACTCAGGATTAATTTTAGGAAAGGGCCCCAAGGATTCTGG
>CAJARE010000186.1 GCA_903944255.1 uncultured beta proteobacterium | reverse complement strand
TGTAAGATATTGCCTATCAAATATTAAATTTCACAGGAACTCATTATGGCTCAATGGCTTAGATATCAACACCAAGGTAAAAGTGGTTTAGGACAAGTACAAGGCGATCTCATTACCGTGTATTCCGGAGACCTGTTTAATCATCCTAAAGCAACTGGGGAGACCCTCAAGCTTTCAGAGGTCACCATCGATATTCCTTGCACACCATCCAAAATGGTCGCCATGGTGGATAACTTTCATGCACTCGTCACGAAATTAGAGCATGCAGTACCAGCAGAACCCCTTTATTTTCTAAAAGGTAATAACTCTTTTTTGGCTGCCAATCAAGTGATTCGCACCCCAAAATCCTATGCAGGCAAAGTTGTTTATGAGGGGGAATTAGGTATTGTGATTGGCAAATCGTGCTATGAAGTCAGCGAACAAGAAGCTTCGAATGCGATCTTTGGCTACACCTGTATCAACGATGTGACTGCGATTGAAATTCTCAATCGCGATCCTGGTTATGCGCAATGGACTCGCTCAAAGAGCTTTAATACCTTTGGCGTCTTTGGGCCCTACATTACTACCGATGTAGATCCAAGCAAGCTACATATTAAAACTATCTTGAATGATCAAGAGCGCCAAAACTATCCGATTGCAGACATGATCTTTCCACCGGCAAAATTAGTCAGCCTCATTTCACAAGATGTGCCGCTATTGCCGGGAGACATTATTGCCTGCGGAACCTCAGTAGGCGTGGGCTCTATGAAGCCAGGCAGCAATGTCAGCATCATTATTGATGGTGTTGGGCGCCTGGACAATCGTTTCGAATAATCGCTTCATTAGGCATAACAAAAACCCCTTGCTACTTTCCATAGCAAGGGGTTTTTAATAAAGGCTATAACGCTTTTACTTTGAATACTCTAACTTAGTAACCAGATACCGATGGCAATGCCAAGCTGCCTTTAGAGGCTTGAACGTTTTCATCTAAATACTTTGTTAATGCAAAGACAGTATTCAAGCAAGGTGTTGGAGTCTGAGTAATCTTACCCAACTCAATGACCGAACCCAATAAAGCATCAATCTCCAAACTGCGACCCGCTTCTAAGTCTTGCAACATTGAGGTCTTGTGCTTACCCACTTTCTCAGCGCCAGCAATGCGACGCTCAATATCCACCCGAAAAGTCACGCCTAGCTTTTCAGCAATCGTTTGGGCCTCAGCCATCATATTGCGTGCCAACTCCTTGGTTAATGGGTACTGGCAGATTCCTTCTAGCGTGCCATGAGTTAATGAGCTAATTGGATTGAATGTCATATTGCCCCAGAGCTTTAGCCAGATCTCTGAGCGAATATCGTCCAAAATAGGTGACTTAAACCCAGCAGCAGTCATCATCTCAGAAATCTTCTGAATACGATCTGTGTTTTGGCCATCTAACTCCCCCAAGGGGAAGCGATTACCTTCAACGTGACGAATCACGCCAGGAGCTTGGGTAAATGTTGCTGGATATACAACACATCCAATAATGTTATTTGGGTTAATTGCTTTTTTCGCAAGGCCACCAGCATCAACCGTCTCTACTGAGTGATCTTGATATTCGCCACCCAACTTTTGGAAATACCACCATGGAATTCCGTTTTGCATTGGGATCAAAATCGTTTCAGGTCCCATGATGGCCGCTAAGTCATCAATAATTGGCTCAACTTGATGTGCTTTTACTGCCAGAATGACGACATCCGGAGTTTCTGCATCTCTGATTTTTTCAACCGCCTTCACTTCTGCCACTAATGGCTCTGGCTGGTCATCCATAATTAAGGCAAGGCCACGCTCTTTAATAGCCGCCAAGGTTGCCCCGCGCGCTACAACTGTTACAGCATTTCCCGCTCGTGCCAACATAACAGCGAGGTAACCGCCAATAGCACCACCTCCACCGATTACACAGATTTTCATAGGAACTCCATAAGAACAAAAAATTTTGAATTACTCTCATATTAGATGAGAATATTTGGCGGTGCTACAAAATAATATTGCCTAATTTATAGGCAATAGGCCCTTTAAACTGCTTTGAGCATATCTTTTGGCACCAAGCTTCCTAGCAACATGCCTGCAATGCTGGCAAAAAGGCCTGCTAACTGAGGAGGCAATATGCTGTTGGGAGCCAAAATCTCGCAACCAATCCAAACGGTTAAGCCACAAATAACCGCTAACAATCCCCCTAAGGAATTCGCCCTTGGCCAGTACACCCCAAAAGCCAAGGGTACAAAAGCGGCCACTAAAGTGACCTTATAGGCACTTTCTACCATTTTGAAAATCGATAATTCAGAATTGATTGCGAAAAAGGTCACCACCACCGAAAAACATAAGACTGTGATTCGCATAATTTTCAGTAGATCATGATCTGTTAAATGCTTAAAGAAGCCACGAACAATATTTTCTGCAAAGGTTACGGAGGGCGCTAATAAAGTTGCACTAGCGCAACTCTTAATTGCTGATAAAAGAGCGCCAAAGAACATCACTTGTGCCAATATCGGCGCATGATTCAAAATCAGTTTTGGCAAAATCATCTGTGGGTCAGTATCCAAATATTTTTTCACTAAATCTGGATTAATCAATGTTGCTGAATAGGCTAAATACAGCGGTATAAATGCAAAGATAAAATACAGTACGCCGCCTAAGATAGCCGCTTGTACTGCTATGTTCACATTCTTAGATGAAGTGATTCGCTGAAAAACATCTTGTTGCGGAATCGAGCCTAACATCATCGTACATAAAGCCGCAGTGAACCCTAGAATCGAAGCCAGATTCATATCAGGCCAGAAATTACTAAATTTGCCAGCGGCGGCAGCATGCTCAATCACTACGCTAATGCCACCCGTTTGAGCAGTCATCTCGCCACCGATATAAAGCATACCAATCACAACAATAATCATCTGGAGAAAGTCTGTAATCGCGACGGACCACATGCCACCAAACAAGGTATAGATGAGCACACTTCCTGCGCCAATAATCATCCCAGCAGTCTGAGAAATACTGCCATCAGAAACGACGTTGAATACCAAGCCTAGTGCTTTAATTTGAGCAGCGACCCATCCAAGATAAGAAACCACAATACAGAGAGTCACCAGCACTTCTACCGTACGCCCATATTTTTCCCGAAAGAAATCACCGATCGTTAACATGCGACGGTTATAGAGATGCCTAGCAAAAAAGAGACCCACCAAAATCAAACATAGTGATGAACCAAAAGGATCGGAAACAATACCGCCCAAACCTTCTTTCAAAAAGATGGCTGGTATGCCTAAAACAGCCTCAGATCCGAACCAGGTAGCAAAAACAGTTGCCGTGACAATTGGCAAAGGTAAGCTATGGCCAGCTGCAGCAAAGTCTGCAGTATTTTTTACGCGCAGGGCAGCCCATAAGCCAATGCCTACTGATACCACCCAATAGATAATGACAAACCAAATCAACATCGCCCAGTTTCTCCTTCAGGAAATTGCTCAAATTATATGACCATGTCACTTTTAGCAATAACTGAATAAGTAGCAATTTGAGGCAGGCCAGTCTGACATAATTCCAGGGTGGATACCCCAAAAGAGAACCCTAATGCCGATTTGGCCTATCAGAAAACCATTTTAGGTTCAGTCTCTCGTACCTTTGCGCTGACCATTCCGCTGCTGCCCCCAGAAATCGAGAAAGTGGTTGGCAACACTTACTTGCTCTGTCGAATAGTAGACACGATTGAAGATGCCGCAGATTTAAGCCCCAGCATCAAACAAACGCTTTCTCAACTTTTTTTAGATGCCGTTTTTGAGAAAATACCAGTAAACGCTTTCGTTGAACCTTGCTTAGTTGCACTCAAAAATTATACGAATCAAGATGAGCTCGATTTAATTATTCATACACCAACCGTTCTACGCATTCTGCATACCTGCTCACATGGCGATCAAGCTGCCGTCAGTCGCTGCATTTCTATTATGTCCAATGGAATGTCACACTTTCATGGCAAGCAAAACGAGGCGGGTCTTAAAGACCTTAAAGAATTCGAAGAATATTGCTATGTCGTAGCGGGAGTGGTGGGAGAGCTCCTCACCACTATCTTTAGCAACCATTCCCCTGAATTTGCAAAACAGATCAAGAATCATGAAGAGCTCGCTATAGCATTTGGTCAAGCGCTGCAAATGACTAATATTCTGAAAGACTCTCCAGAAGATAAAGCCCGGGGTGTTTCTTGGAAACCTATCAATATTAGTCAGAATGAATTACTGAGCATTGCCTATCAAAAACTGCAAGAATCCTTACGTTATATCGAATTCATTCCTCAGCAAGAAAAAGGGATGCGGCGCTTTTGCTTTTTAGCTTTTGGCTTGGCTGCGATGACTCTCTCAAGGATTGCTAGCAAGCAATCTATCGACAAGGATGAGTTCAAGCTTTCTCGCAAGACTGTTATGGCTTTTTATGGCTTTACCAAGATCGCCGCGACGAATGATCTGATGATGAAAGCATTTTTTCACTTCTCCACCCGATCCTTAAGAAAACTGAGTAGAAGCTAATCCTACTGGCCTGGGTTAAAGCACCCCTTCATGCTGTAAAAGCCATATTTTGATTTGGCGATAAAAACCTGGGGCATCCTCTTTCATAAATCCACCCAGACCCTGAGCAGAGACCACTCGGTGACAAGGAGTCACGAGAGGGAAGGGATTAGCACCACAGGCAGTGCCCACTGCTCTTGCACCACTCTTAATTTTCTGCGCGATCTTTCCATAAGTGGTAGTTTTGCCAACTGGAATTTCTAAAACGCATTTCCAAACCTGAGATTGATGCTCAGTACCCCTTGGCTTTAAAGGAAGATCAAACTGATGATGCGGATTTTGAAAGTAGGCATTACATTGTTTTGCAGCCTCTTTGGCCAATTGATTTTGTGGCTTGGTCAAAGCAGTCCTTGCAGGTAAATAGTCAATTTTGGAGACCATTAGGCTGCCATCAACCATTTCTGTCTCAATCCCCAAACACCCAAAAGGTGCCTCAATGACGCAATATTGAAGGTCAAAAGAGCGTTTTAGTTCAGAGCTAGCCATAAGGAAGATTCTCACATAGATTACAGGGATTGGATGACGCTGCTTTCAGCCCTAGCTATAGCTTGTGAAATAGCAGTTTGCTATATTGAATCATCCTTACTTATTGCAGGCACAACACATGGACAACTTTTTTGAGGATTGGCCTTTTTTAGGTCAACTAGCCTTAGTTCTCTTTTTACTCGCACTCTCTGGCTTTTTCTCTATGGCAGAGACCAGCATGCTGTCATCAAATCGCCACCGACTCCGGGCTATGGCCAATAGTGGCAATGCTGGCGCCGCACTGGCTGAACGACTGCTGAAACGAATTGATTCTCTACTTTCAGTGTTGTTGATTTCGAATAACTTAATCAATACGGTACTGCCTATTTTGGTCACCGGAATTGCGTTACATATTTTTGGAGAGAGTGGTCTTGTTCTAACAATTGCCACATTGGTGGTCGCACTACTGATTATTGTCTTTAGTGAAATCACCCCCAAAGTCATCGGGGCAGCCTTTCCAGAAAAAATTGCTTCGAATGTTGGTTGGATCATTCTTCCTTTAACTTTTATTTTCAGGCCCTTACTTTGGTTTATTAATAGCTTCGTATCTGGACTAATGAAAATTTCTGGTCTGCAGTCTTCATCCGATTCGAGAACAATGAGTAAAGAAGAATTGCGGAGCTTGGTACTAGAGTCAAACCGCTTTGTATCAAATCACCATCGAAATATCTTACTTAACCTTTTCAACCTAGAAAATATTAGTGTTGATGACGTCATGACACCTCGATCAAAGATTGAGATACTCGATCTTTCTAGGCCAATTGACGAAGTAATTCAGCAACTTGAGACTTGTTATCACAATAAGCTTCCAGTATGCGACGTTGACTCCGAGCGCATCATCGGCATTCTTTCTGTTAAAAAGGCACTCTCGCTTTTAGGGGATACCGATCTCAAACATGAAGACTTTAAATCTTTATTGAGCGAACCTTATTTCATTCCTAGTGGTACACCAGTCTTGCAGCAGATGCAATTCTTTCAAGATAATCAACAGCGCTTGAGTTTGGTAGTAAATGAATATGGCGAAGTTTTAGGTCTAGTCACTTTTGAAGATATCGTTGAAGAGCTTATTGGTGAATTCACCACATCCTTCTCAAACCTATCTACCGACCCTCATTGGCTGGTAGATGGCACCTATTTAGCGAGTGGCACTGCATCACTTCGTGACCTCAATCGCCTCCTGAATCTGAATTTGCCGCTAGATGGCCCCCGTACCCTCAATGGTTTGCTGCTTGATAAGCTTGAGGCCATTCCTGACCATGACGTCAGTATCCGCATTGCAGGCATTGCGATGGAAATCGTCCAATTTGATGAGCAAGGCATTAAAACCGTCAAACTGTATCGACCCGCTTTCAACAGCAGTCAAGATTGAGCGGACATCCTGATGACTCACTCATTATTCGTATCTGGCATGAAATCACAGTTGATGCGATTGACTCCAGAGCGAGTGATATCCATATTGAGGTTGGCTTACATAGGACCCTAGTTCGCATTCGGGTAGATGGCTTACTACAAGAGCACTCTCAACATTCTGTTGAACTTCACGAGCGCCTTATTACCAGGATTAAAATTCTGGCACGACTCGATATTGCCGAGAAGCGCATCCCGCAGGATGGACGTCTTTGTATCGGCCATGATTTTTCTAAGCCTGATCTAGATTGCCGAGTATCTATTTTGCCAACACTCTATGGAGAAAAGGCAGTTATCCGTATTCTGCCAAACCGAATTGAAGAGCTTGCTTTAGAACAATTAGGATTATTGCCGGAGCAACTGCATATTTTCAAAAATGCACTACGTCAAGAAAATGGCTTAATTCTGGTGACCGGTCCAACTGGCAGCGGTAAAACGCGCACCTTATATAGCTGCCTACAGACATTGAATCATGTTCATCGCAATATTTGCTCAATTGAAGATCCAATTGAAATACGTTTGCCAGGCATCAACCAAGTGGCATACCATCCACGTGCAGGACTCGACTTTTCTACGATCATTCGGGCCCTTCTCAGACAAGATCCCGATGTCATCATGATTGGCGAGATTCGGGATCGGGCTAGCGCTGAACTTGCTATACAAGCAGCACAAACTGGCCATCTTGTTTTAAGTACATTACATACTCGCAATGCTAGAACCGCATTGACCAGACTACAAAACCTGGGGATCGATCAAAATTCAATTGAATCGTGTATTCGGAGTATTAGTTCACAACGCTTAGTGCGCAAAATCTGCCTTCATTGTCATAGCGAAAGCCCCTCACAAAGACCTATCTGTAAGGCCTGTAATGGAACGGGCTTCTTTGGACGCCTGGGGGTCCATGAAGTTTTAAATACCACACATCTATTCAATCCCGAGTTAACTTACCCCACGATGCATGCTGCAGGAATGCATCATGTAAAAAGGGGTTGGATTAAACAAGATGCTCTAGATGCCGAGGTAGGTGCTTGCTCATGAATCAGAAACTATCAAAGCAAAACCAACTTCACTTTGCCCAACAACTCCTCACTTTAATGCAGGCCGGATTGGCCCTTCTCAATGCAATTGAGCTGATACAACAAACTGCGCCCAAGCCATGGTACTCATGGTTAAAAAACATTCACTCTCATTTAAAAAATGGGCATAGCCTGTCACAATCCCTGCGTTTAGATTCCGGCCTCTTCTCAATGGAATTTATTAATCTGATTAGTGTGAGTGAGCGTACAGGAGATATTCAACTGGCTCTCACCACCATCTGCCAGCAACTCGAAGCACAAATTGAGTTACGCCGCAAAGTGCAGCAAGCACTTGCCTACCCCATCATCACACTAACAAGCTCTCTAGCGCTCATCATCATCATGATGATTTGGGTAGTACCTGTGTTTAAGGATGTGTTTACCCATTTTCAGGCAGATCTTCCGGAGCCCACACGACTTCTAATACAGATTTCATCTTTATTTGAGCACTACTTTTTAGAAATTGGCTTATGCCTCTTGCTAAGCGTCCTCATTTTTTACATCAGCTGGATAAAGTCCATACGCCTTCAAAGGCAATACGACCGTTTGAGCTTTCGAATTCCTATACTCGGCCCATTATTAAGACTGGCCACATTAACGTATTGGTGTCGCACGCTAGGTCACCTCATTTCATCAGGGCTCTCATTACCAGATGCACTGCGAGTCACAGCCCAATCATCAAACCATTGGCTAAGCCATGACTTCAGCGCTGAGGTATTTAAGCAGCTCGCACGGGGCTGGCCTTTGGGTCAAGCATTAATCCGAGTCGATCCAAAGCACACCCTATTCGATATTGAAACATTACAGTTACTTAGGATTGCTTCTGAAAGCGGATCCCTTGATGAGATGCTTCGTAAGCGCGCCAATATTTTGGGGTCAGAGCTCAGCAATCGCCTAAATACCTTAAGCCAAACTCTTGAACCCCTTTTAATCATGATTGTTGGGATAATCATTGGTAGCCTAGTCATCATCCTGTATCTCCCTATTTTTAACCTTGGACAGATTGTGTAATGAGCCCTTCCAACAATATCGATCTCATTCGCGTAATACTGATTCTGATACTGGTGTACTTAAGCTATATCGATTTACGCACCTTTAGACTTCCAGACCTGATTACTGTGCCGCTGATTATTTCTGGGTTGTTCTTTAATTACTTTTCCCTTTTTGGCTTTGTTGATATTGCCAACTCCATCATCGGAGCATTCATTGGCTATGGTTTTCTTTGGCTCTTAAATAGCCTTTACCGCCTTCTCAAGAATCAAAATGGTATTGGAATGGGGGATGCAAAACTTTTAGCAGCCCTTGGAGCTTGGTTAGGTTGGGCCGCCCTGCCGGGCATCCTATTGATTGCTTCAATCACCGGCGTCATTGGGGGCATGGCTTACCTTAAATGGCACAAAAAAAGTCCTCGCCAAGCATTTCCTTTTGGACCATTTCTGGCCTTTGCTGGCATTATTGAGTTGTTATGGCCACAGATCATTCCATCCCTCCTACTGGGGAATCTAAGTTAGGCACATTAAAAATGGGCTTGCCGCTTATTGGCCTTACTGGAGGCATTGGCTCTGGCAAGACAGCCGTTAGTAATCTATTCGCTCAATTGGGTGCTGGCATTGTTGATACCGATCTGATTGCACATCAAATAACCGCCCCAGGTGGAAAAGCTATCCCCTTGATTCGGGATCACTTTGGTGCTGAATTTATTGACAATGGCGGGGCCTTAGATAGAGCCAAGATGCGCTCCCTAGTTTTTCAGAATCCTGAGGCTAAAAAGGCGCTTGAAAAAATCACCCACCCCTTGATCCGTCAAGAAACACTTAGACAAGCAGGTCAGCTTGCCGATGCTGGTGCCCCTTACCTTCTCTTGGTGGTGCCCTTGCTGATTGAATCGGGAGCATGGATCGACCAAATTGACTACCTAGTCGTAGTGGACTGCCCAGAAGAGACCCAAATTCAAAGAGTGATGCACCGCAGCAATTTATCTAGAACTGAGGTCGAAGCGATACTAAAAGCTCAGGCAAGTCGCCAGGAGCGTCTTGCGCTTGCAAATACCGTTATCGATAACCAAGGCAAGCTATCTGAGCTCAAATCAGCGGTCCAAGAATTGCACCAGAAAATCCTAGGGATTAAGAAAGCCTAGCTCAGTTCGTCATAGAATATGGGCTTGTGATTGTCTACGAATACCCCTTCAATGAATTAGTACGAAGCATGCTTCGTTTGGAGTATTTGTTCGCGCGTTTTAATCATTTCAATCGCTCCGATGACCCTGAATTGCACCACAATGCAATCTCGATTTTGTTTGATCTAGGTGACATTGGATCACGCGGTGATATTAAGTCTTTGCTCTTAAAAGAATTTGAGCGGCAAAAATATGCACTCAATGGCCTAAAGTCCTCACAAAAAGTTGATCAAGAAGCGCTCTCCCAAACTATTTCTGAAATTGATGCTGTAGGCAACAGCATCAACAGCTCAATGGGTCGCCCCAATCTTGTAATCTCAGAAAGCGAATGGTTAAACGCCATCCGTACTAGATTAAATATTCCAGGGGGAACGAGTCCAATCGATTTACCTAGCTATCACGCCTGGAAAAATAGTCCCTCAACTGAGCGTCGTACATTGCTAGAAAATTTTGTTAGGCCGCTCTTGCCATGGCAAGAAGCCTGTCAATTATTTTTACGCTTACTACGTCAATCAGGCGAAGCAAAAGAGATGCTTGCGCATAATGGATCGTTTCAACAGGCGCCCTCTGGTAAGGTCTATCAATTAATGCGCTTGACCGTTGAAGATGACACGCTCTTTTCAGAAATCAGCGCCAATAAATACTTACTGTCTATTCGGTTTCTAAAAGCGGATCGCGATAAAAAGGCGCAGTTAGTCAATGTGGATGTGCCGTTCAAACTAACGCTCTGTCAGTTTTAGGCCAATAAGTCCCTAAGCCTCTCCAGCATTGGCCAAGCAGCCGGCAAGAGAGGCTGAACTGAGGGGGTTTGAGCATCCACTAATTCCCAAGATAAGGCCTGTCCCTCGCAACCTTGAGGCGTACCCGACCAGTGTCGAATCACACTCACATGCAAGCGCACATATGCATGGGGATAATCATGCTCAAGAACAGTTAACTCTTCACTAGATTGAATCTCAATGCCCAACTCTTCTTGGAGCTCACGCTTTAGGGCAGCAAAAACAGACTCCCCTTTTTCAATCTTTCCACCGGGCACTTCCCAATAACCTGCATATGGTTTGCCTGCTGGTCTTTGGCCCAACAAGTAGCGGCCTTGATCATCCAATAAAATTCCAGCCGCAACTTCGGTAACAGGGCGTTGTTGAGTCATAAAGATAAAACGATCTTAGGCGTGAGATCCAGCCCAATGTTTTGCAAATTGCCAAGCGACACGGCCTGAACGTGAGCCGCGCTCTAGCGCCCAGATTAAAGCTTCAGAGCGCGCCGCTTCAATTTGCGCAGCACTTAAACCAAAGTGAGTTAACCAATGTGCCACGATTGCCAAATACTCATCTTGTTTAGGTGGATAAAACGATAACCACAAACCAAAACGCTCTGATAAAGAAATCTTTTCTTCAACCACTTCACCCGGATGAATTTCTCCATCATCGCCATAAGCATAGCTTTCGTTATCCTTCATATATTCAGGCAAAAGATGGCGCCGATTAGAAGTGGCATAAATCAGAATGTTGTCGACTTGAGCAGAAACTGAGCCGTCAAGTGCTGATTTCATGGCCTTATAGCCTGATTCACCTTCATCAAAAGACAGATCATCACAAAAAACAATGAAGCGTTCAGGTCGTTCAGCCAAGATGTCGGCAATATCTGCGAGATCGGCTAAATGATCCTTCTCCACCTCGACTAAACGTAATCCCTGGCCAGCAAATTCATGCAAGCTTGCTTTAATGAGTGAAGATTTACCTGTGCCTCTAGCTCCGGTGAGCAAAATATTATTAGCAGGCTTTTTTTGAATAAAGTTTTTAGTGTTATCCCGAATAGCATCACGTTGACGATCGATATTTTTAAGATCTTCAAAAGTAATGTCAGAAATGTGCTTCACCGGCTGCATGAAACCAATGCTGCCAAAGATGCTATCGCGTCTGCGCCATCTAAATGCAGTAGAAGACTTCCACTCATCCTCTGTTAAAGGCTTAGGCAAGAAAGTTTCCAGATGATTTAAAAGTTGCTCTAATTTTTCATTCATGATCATGGGCTCTTTTAAGAACGATAGTCGGCGTTAATCGAAACATAGTCATGCGATAAATCACAGGTCCATATCGTTTGCACGGCAGCCCCACGACCTAAATCAATCTTGATCGTAATTTCTGAAGCTTGCATGACCCTTTGGCCATCTGCCTCTTGGTAACTAGGGTTTCGCCCACCATCCTTAGCAACCCAGACATCACCTAACCACATCTGAACTTTACTAACATCAAGATCTGTAATTCCAGCATAACCAATGGCAGCCAAGATCCGACCCAAGTTAGGGTCGCTAGCAAAAAAAGCAGTTTTTACTAAAGGAGAGTGGGCAACCGCTTTAGCAACTAAACGACATTCCTCTATAGTTTTCCCGCCCAATATCTCTATAGTTATCAGCTTAGTAGCGCCTTCACCATCGCGCACAATCATTTGTGCCAATTTTCTAGCCAAACCAATCAATGCATCGCGCAAGATTGTGTAGCTTGGGTTGTTCGTCGATTGAATCTGAACCGTAGATTTCCCCGTCGCCATCATGATGAAAGAATCATTTGTCGAAGTATCTCCGTCAATGGTGATGGCATTAAATGATTGGTCAGCAACCTCACGAGTCAGGCTTGCCAGCAAACCTGGTGCAAAACCTGCATCAGTTGCTATAAAGCCCAACATCGTTGCCATATTTGGATGAATCATTCCAGCGCCCTTGCAGATACCAGTCATAGTAACCACCCCGTCTGGAGTGTGTATCGTTGCTGAACAGGCCTTTGCCTGAGTGTCCGTTGTCATAATGGCCTCAGCAGCATCCAACCAATTATCGGCTC
>CAJARE010000185.1 GCA_903944255.1 uncultured beta proteobacterium | reverse complement strand
TGCCAAGAGATAGCCCGTCGCGTGATTATGAAAATCTGCTGAGAAATAGCCAATACGAATCTTTTCTCCCTTAGGGTGTTTAGCAATTGGCCCAAGTGTTGAATTAGAAGGATATTGATAGTGCGCAAAAATCTCTGAAGCTTGGCGATGGAGCATGGAGTCATCGCTCATCGCTAAAAGGGGGAAGGGGTTACTCACCTTTTCGCCTACAGTAATCTTTGCAAAAAGAACTTCAACATTAGCTTCTAGGTTTTCCCATGAAGAAACCTTCAGCTTTAAATACATCCAGACGCCCGGTGCCCAATCTATATTGGGATTGATGGATAAGGCTTTTTCATAACAAGCAATAGCCTCCTCATATCGTTTGAGCTCATCCAATGCATTGCCTTTGTTACACAGTGCTTCTGCATAGTTGGAATGGATGGCAAGCGCTTTGTCATAGAGTGCAATTGCCTCCTCAAAACGCTTTAGTTCAAAAAAGACAATTCCAGCATTTGACCAAGTTTCCGCATCCTGTGGGTCTAAAAGAGCTGCCTGTTCGTATGCGCTCAAAGCCTGATCAAATTGTCTTAACTTTGCATAGACGTTTCCCAGATTACTATGGGCCACTGCATTTTCAGGGAACGCATTAATACTTGCTGAAAAAAACTCGATGGCTTTTTCATACTCGGCTCTTTGAGCTGCCACTACCCCCAAAAGCCTTAAAGTATGAGGGTTATTTATTTCTAGTATCAAAGCCTCTTTTAAATAGGCCTCTGCCATCTCTATGTGAGAGTTTCTGAGTGCATCAAGCGCCTGATTTAAGAGTGAGCCTATTTGAGAATTCATGGTTCAATGTTACTTGATCAACCACCAATGTAAACAATACTAAAATAAGCCAAATTTGAGCAATTACTGACAAGGTCCCTTTTATGAAAAAACTCATCCTCACTGCCGCTGCAGTAAGTACCCTAGCATTCTCACATGCTTCAATCGCAGCCTATCCTGAAAAATCGATTCGCTTAGTTGTGCCATTTGCAACTGGTGGCACCTCAGAAATTATTGCTAGATCAGTAGCCAATAGCTTATCGACCAGCCTTGGACAATCTGTTTATGTAGACAATAAACCAGGCGGTGCTGGAAACATTGCAATGGAAGAGGTTAAACGTGCTAAACCAGATGGCTACACACTGATACTGGGTCACGTTGGTACTTTAGCAGTGAACCCTGCTTTATTTGGCAACAAACTTCCTTATGATCCAAACAAAGATTTTGTGCCTATCACTCTGGTTGCCAAGGTGCCAAACGTTATTGCTGTGAGCAGCAAGAGCGCTAATAAGACCTTGGCAGATTTTGTAGCGGATGCTAAAAAGAATCCTGGGAAAATTAATTATGGTTCTGCAGGTAACGGCAGTGCAGGTCACTTAGCGATGGAATACTTTTCATCTGTAGCAGGAATTGATTTAGTGCACGTGCCTTATAAAGGATCTGGCCCAATGTTGACCGACCTCATTAGCGGCCAAATACAAGCGACCTTCAACGGACTGCCTTCTCTAATGGGTCAAATTAATGGTGGGGCATTACGGCCTTTAGCAGTTGGATCTGCTGATAGATCAAATGCACTTCCGAATGTTCCTACTATCTCTGAGTCAGGTTATAAGGGTTTTGAAACCTCACAATGGTACGGAATTATGGCGCCCGCAGGGACTCCAAAACCCATCATTGATAGGTTACAAAAAGAAATTACAAAGGCTCTTCAAAATAAAGAAGACTCTAAGCGCATGCTAGACGATGGCGCTATATTAATCGGCGATACTCCCGAGCAATTTGCTGCGTTCATCAAATTAGAGCAAGGTCGTTGGGGTAAGGTTGTTGAAAAGGCTGGCATTAAGATAGATTAAGTTAATAATGAAAGTATCGTTCTCTAGCCTACTCTCGTGCTTACTTTGCATCCTTAGTATTCAGATTGCTAATGCTCAAAGTGCCTATCCTAATCGCACCATCCAAACGATCATGCCACTGCAAGCTGGCAGTGGCGTTGATCTGCTCTTTCGTCCTATCGCACAAAAAATGGGAGAGAACCTAGGTCAAGCGATCACGATTGAAAATATCCCAGGGGGTGCAGGTTTAATTGGAACTGGGAAGGTGGTGCAGAGCCCTGCTGAAGGTTATGTATTAGGAGTATTTAATGACAGCATTTTGACGATGTTGCCCAATCTCTATAAAAAGATCGATTACGATCCGACTCAAAGTTTTGTCCCGATATCAGAACTCGCAGCGATTACCTTTGTATTGGTTGCCAATCCTAGCTTCCCTGGAAATACAGCGGCAGATTTAGTACGTATCGCTAAAGAGAGACCAGGGAAAATTGACTATGCCTCTGGTGGTAATGGCTCACCCCAACATATTGGAATGGAAATCTTTCGTCAATACACTGGCGTGCCTCTTGTTCACATCCCTTATCGCGGTGCTGCTGCAGCCGTCACTGATGTCATGGCAGGTCAAGTACCAGTGATGATGAGCGCCCTATCTGTAGTCCTTCCTCATATTCGTGCAGGTAAGTTAAAGGTTCTGGGTGTTGCTAGTAAAACCCGTTCCCCATTACTGCCCAATACTCCGACGATTGATGAAAGTGTCAAAGGCTACGAGTTCTCAACCTGGGGTGCGCTTCTAGCACCTAAAGGTACTCCACCTGCAGTCATTGACAAGCTAAATGAATCCCTGGCAACTGCGCTAAAAGATTCAAAGCTACGTGAACAACTAATTGCGCAAGGTTTTGAGATAGCTCCGCTCGGTCCAGATCATTTAAAAAATATGATTGCTCAAGGCCTCATCAAAATGAAAAAAGTGATTAAGGATGGTGGTATTCAGCCTGATTAAGTGATTGCTCAGCTAGCGCCTTTGATAACTATTTGATAAGTTGTCTTGCAACACGTATGCAATGCCATTTGCGACTAAGGACAATTCTTTGTCTAGCACTCTTGATTGATATGTCCAACCTTTTGGCAACTTTAACTGCTTAGC
>CAJARE010000184.1 GCA_903944255.1 uncultured beta proteobacterium | reverse complement strand
TTTAAGTCGAACCCACGACCAACGGATTAAAAGAATATTGTTCCACCTAAAAACACTGTAAATTCAATAGCTTACAAGCGTCAAAATGCGGTGTGCAATGAAGTGTGTAATGGGTTTTTAGCTCAAATTGGTGACTAGTTTGGGATTCGAACTGGCTAAGAATTATCCAGTTATGGCTCTTTGACATCTTGTAATCGATCGAATACAATAGCTCATGTACAAAGTTCTAGAAACTGACGATTTCCTTGAGTGGCTAAGTGGCCTTAAAGATTTATCAACCCGAATTCGATTAGCTAGGCGCCTAGATAAGGCTAGATTAGGAAATTTAGGAGATGTTAAGGCTTTGACTGATGGCGTTTATGAAATGCGGGAAAAGTTTGGACCAGGTTGGCGCATGTATTACGTGGTGAGGGGAAAAACGATTATTGTGATGCTGGGTGGCGGGGATAAGTCCAGTCAATCGAATGATATTAAAGTGGTAAAAAAATTAGCCAAGCTATTGGAGGATTAAATGAAAACCGTAAAAATAGAAAAGAAAATAAAAGTCAGTGGTTTAGCTGAATTTGACATGACTCGCCATCTGAAAAGTAAGCGTGCGATGACTGAGTATTTAAATCAAGTCATTACTGATGGTGATGATGCCGAATTGGCGACTGCCTTGGGACATATCGCTAGGGCAAAAGGCATGGCGGAGATTTCTAAATCTAGTGGCATTACTAGAGAGGCTCTGTATAAAGCACTTAAGCCGAATACAAAACCCCGTTTTGATACTGTATCCAAGGTTCTTGGCGCCTTAGGCATGAGAATTACAGTCCATGCTTAATAATTTGGAAAATAAAAAACCCCTAGATCTACTCTAGAGGCTTGGTGGGTCGGGCGGGATTGGCTGCGCCGAAACTTCGTTTTCGAACTCGCGACCAAAGGATGAAAAGTTGTGCCCACCCATCAAAAGCGTCCAAGGAAAGTAATCGACCTTATACGGTGATACGTACCCAGAAAATGAGCGTAACTCTTTCTAGATATGCGTTTATAGCCCCAGTTTTAGACTCAATTGGACTAATTTAAGTTGTTGTAGAATTCATCAAATATGTTGTTAAATGCATTACAACTGGAGAAATAGTGATGAGCTTCACTCGAAGAGAGTTTGTCAAAGTTTTAGCAGCGACTACCGCCCTGATGGGCGCCGGTTTTTCCTTTGCTAATAGCAATACTATCCCAGAAAAAGTAGCTGTTGAGAAGGCTATTAAGGCAAGTTTTGGTGGCGGTTTTTCACTAATCTCTTACTCCAGATCTGGGTCTGTCACACAAGCCAAAATTGAAAATTTTGGCAATCAATACACCGTTACATCCATGAACTTGCTTGATTGGAAAATTATTAAATCCTCATTGAGTAATTGAGTTTTTTCATTCTGGCTTTCGGGTGGTGAAGATTAATTTATTTCGAGGATAAACAGTGTCAAGCAAAATCAAAAGTATTCGCATTCACCCTGGTATCGGTATGGCCCGAATGGGAGATAGCGATGAATTTTTTATTGGCCCTGAAGCCCCAGGCGTTGTTGTTGATCCGGGAGGTAGTAATGGACCTGGACCCAAAGGCGGAAGTTATCGCGATAGTAAATCTAAGCTAAAACGTCAGGCACAACGTTATCGTGTATATGCCTATGATGCTGATGGAAAAGTGATCAGTGAACTCACATCCAAATCTGACTTGGTGAAATCTTTGCGCTGGCGCGTGCATGTCCGTAATATGAAGGCCGCAAACTATGCTTTCCAGGGCGCCTATTTATTTGATCCTACCCAATTAAGAAATCCATCTATTCAGCCCGGGAAAAAGCCAATTGAGCGTACTCAGTTGATTATTGATCCAGGCGTACAAACTATTGCCTCAGGCCAAAGTGGGCCAGTTGTCATGAAGGGTGATATTTTTACAGGCGTTGAAAAAAGTTTTTTGCCTGGGCAATTACGTTATGAGGGGTTTACACCGAAAGACATTTCTAAAGATGTCGAGGTAGCTTACAAACCTGCTAAAGGAATTGAGCTTGGACAATTGCGTCTTGATGAGCAAGATCGACTTTTATTTATTCCGTCTCCAGGTAAAGGGGCGTGCGTTACAACACCGAAGGTAGCCTTATCCAACCCAAGCGAGTTTGTAAATCCTCCTAATGGCCCCGAGAATGGCAAGAATCCATTAACCAATCAATTTGCTTACTTTAATGTTCCAGGTTGGTGGGACGATACGTGTGGTGGTGAAATTGATGTGACAGTGATGCTCAAAGATGGTTCTATTTTGAGTACACGAGACAATGTGAAAACGCCAACGGATGAAGGAACTAGAAATCCACAAGCAGGAGCCTGGATTGTCACGGCGCCACCTAAATTTTCTCCTTATATGTATCACGTAGTTTCAATTACGGATCGTGTATACGAAGCATTTCCAGAGGCATACCCTTACGCCAAGCAAAAGACCAACTTTTACCGAGACGTCTACCCCATTTTTCTTAACGCTGTAAATTATGGTTGGGTCAGTGCAGACGCCTCCGGGATTACCAAGGAGCACAAAAATGTAGCGCATGGTCCAAAGCAAGCCGGCAATCTCCTAAGTCCAATGTATATGGCATTTTTTACAGACCCATCTGAGAAGAGCAAATCCATGCGGCAGATGGTGTATGCGTTGATGCGTCATCCAGCTGGTAAGAATGGCCGGTTGGTCGATTCTTTAATGCCACCCCCGCCACAAAAACCAACTAGCTGGAAAAAGGATGAGTTTAAGAGGATTGAGCAGGGGAGCCTTATGCCCGTATTGTGGGGTTCTGCTGGTAAGCCAAAGCAAAATGAACAGTTGGGAAATCATTTCCCTAATCAATTTTTAGCACTTACTGCAATTCAGTTAAATCATATTAAAGAATGGGCTGATGGTAATTTTGAGGTAGGGGCTTTACAGCGGCCGCTCCAACTGGAGAAGTTACCAACAAAAGATCAACCTAGTGCTCTAGATGCTTCTGCTTTAGAGCCTACTATTGGCGGCGGCTTTCACCCTGGTATTGAATTCCCCTATTTAATCATTTACCGTGAGTTTTTTGCTGAGGCATTTAGAGTGGCCAAGAATATCGAACCAGGTGCTTTAGCTGCCTATATGTCAAGCCCATGGCATGGTGATTTTTGGTCTTGCAATATTGCATGGTGGCCGACTCAACGTCCGGATATTGTTTTTGAGTACGATCGAAAAAATAAAACTCGTACTTATAGAGAATGGTTCAGGGGCTATGATGCTAATGGCGAGCCATTGTCAGATACCGATGGATATAACCAGATGGAATATGCCTGGTCAAAGCTGGGTATGGTGTTACCGATTAAAACAAAAGATGGCGGCTTCGTTAAAGACAATGGTGCAATAGTCTTTACTGAGTATGAGCGCAGCCCAGATCTTAATCGGCCACCTTCAAAAAGTAAGTAATACGTAGTGTCGAATTTTGGCTGGGATGTGGTCATCATTGGTGCTGGGCCTGCTGGTTCAGCAACAGCGATTACTTTGGCATCACTTGGTCAGCGCGTCCTATTGGCGGACGAACAGTCAGTAGCTAAATATAAATTAGGTGAGTCGCTGCCACCTGCTTCAGTTGATATTGTGAGCCACTTTTTAGGCGACCTGGATTCTCCAGACAGTAATGCCATAGGCGTATATAAAACTGCCGGCAATATTTCCACATGGTCTAGTGAACAGCAAGATCATGCTGACTTCTTTTTTACTGCAAAAGGATTTGGTTTGTGTATCAACCGACTTGCTTTTGATGAGGCACTTCGTCTCCATGCTTTGGAGTTAGGCGCATCATTGCAGAGGGGTATCAGTTTTGATTCTTGTGCCCGCAGTTCCGAGTCAGGATTTAACTGGGATATTTTTTTAAGTACCCCCTCGAAGGTAGAGCATCATCGTGCGCGCTATATAGTCGATTGCTCGGGTCGTCGTGCTGTGCTTGGTAGGATGCTTGACATTCCTATTGTTGGGAATGAAGACAAGCTATTTGCCTATGCGCAATGGTTTTCTACCGAAATGGAGGACGATGATTACTTTACTCGTATTGAGGCGGTTGCAAACGGCTGGTGGTATACCAATCGCGTACCCACTAGTGAAAATAAACAAAATCAGCGCTTAGTTGTTTTTTACACTGATAGGGACTTGCCAGATGGAAAAAAAGCAGCGAGTCCAGAAGGATTTAACGGGCTATTAAGAGAGACTGCGCAAATTGCCCCTCTTTTGCAGGCAAGTGCATATGAGGCATCCGGGGCAATTCGGGGCGCGCCTGCGAATACTCAGCGTCTTCGAGAATTTTGTGGAGATGCTTGGATGGCTGTAGGTGATGCAGCGCAGGCCTATGACCCGCTGTCATCGCAGGGCATTGATAAAGCGCTAAGAACCGGCAGTCATGCAGGTCACCTCATTCATTATGCGTTGACAGATGAAGTTGATAATTCTCTAAAATTCGATAATCGCTTTATTCAGCAATATAGCCAACAGCAGCAACAGCTTTGGGATAGCTATCTAGCTCAAAGAAATTATTACTACGGTATTCAGACGCGTTGGGCCTATCAACCATTTTGGCGGCGGCGTCAGAATAATTCAACCGTAAATTGAGCGATACCACTTGGTTATTAATCCGCCCCGTCAATATAAAGAAAAAGCCCCTGAACTTTCACTCAGGGGCTTTTGTATTACTGGTGGGTCGGGCGGGATTCGAACCCACGACCAACGGATTAAAAGAATATTGTTCCACCTAAAATCTCAATGAATTCAATGATTTACAAGTGTCAAAATAGGGTGTGTAATGAAGTGTGTAATGGATTTATTGGCCAAATTGGTGACTGAATTGGGATTCGAACTGTTAATAGGGTTAATTTAAGTAACGCTTATGGGGTTAACAATCAAGTCCCCTACATGCCAGGTTCAAGTCCTGGTGGGCCCACCATAAAAAACCCTCACTAGCCATAGTGGGGGTTTTGTCCTTTGGGCGTTACTTTAAGTAACGCTTGTGAGGCTGCTATCGGCCAGAAACAGCCAGTTGAGAATTTAACTACCAGTTAACTTTTTCTATGCCTTGAAAAAGGGCTAATTATGGTATTTTAAAGAATCAAGTAACTGTTACCCCTTGCATCATTCCTAAATCCTCATGAGCCAGCATATGGCAGTGCATTACATAAGGGCCAGTGAAATCTCTAAAACGAGATCTGAAGGTAATAGATGTCGGTACCGACGGAGTGCCGCCTATTGGAAGCGCTAAGGTATCACACCAAAATGGAGTAACTGGCTGCCCATTAATTTTAATGACATACATGGGATTTACATGAATATGAAATGTATGTCCGACCGAATTCATGTTGTAAACCGTCCATTCTTCTACACTATCTAAGGGAACGGTTTGAGTTATTGCGCTCGCAGATTGAAATGGGTAATACTGGCCTGGGTTGGTTGTTGCGGTAGGGGTTGCTGGAGTAGTTGAGGCTGAAGTTGACGCAGACCCAATTGAAAAAACGGTATTCATTACCGAGGTAAGGTCGGTGTTGTAAACCCAATCTTGTATCTCTGAGCCTGGCGATAGAAGATTGCTTGCGGGCGCTTGCGTTATAGGAGAGAGTTTGGCGGCATTTGGAGGCAATGAATTATTTAACAAGGCATTACTAATAGCTCGAAAAACGATGTTTCGTTTCATCCCACCCTTGGCTGCCAGCTCTTCATCTGTAATTGGAGTAAGAAAGGCAGTCACAGCTAGTGGCTCAGAGGGAATGGGCATTGGGTTGGCGGGGGCAACGACGACAATTTCCGCCAATATATCTTCGGGAACAATGCCTAGTGTGGAAACATTGACACTTAGGGTGCGAAGATAATAAGTGCCAGGAAGTCCTGCTTCAACGATCACAGAGGAGCGGGCGCCAGCATCTAGCTTAATTCCGGTGCCAGCAGAAAAGTTTTGATAAAAGGCGCGTGGAAAACCATCTATCGTATATCTACGCAAGGTATGACCATCCAAGCTTAAGCTGAGAGGATTAAAAATTTGAGTATTAATGAAGCGCCAGCGTTGTACTTCGCCACTTTGCATCACGATGCGGGGTCGACGTACGCCGTTGATAAGCACAACACTTCCAGCCGACGGGTTATCAGCAACTTGAGAAAATTTTTCCAGTTTTCCATTTGCTACCCCGTAAATTTTGTTGCCATTACCAGCGTAATAGGGGGCTTGAAACATAAAAATTAATTCAGTAGCTGCAGCCATTTCGGGGTTGTTGTCTACACCTCCCCGAACCATTAAAGCACCAGACATAAAGCTAGCAACTTGCATCGCCGTCGCCCCATGAAGGTGGGGGTGATACCAAAATGGCCCAGCAGGATGATTTGACGGAATTTGGTATTGATATTGACGAACTTCTCCTGGGGCAACTCCTTGCCCAAGGCCATCAACAACATAATCCCCGTAAAGGCCGCTACTAATAATGCCTGGGTACACATGTAAGCCATGCGTATGCATATTGGTATTGTTTGGGTATGCTAAGTAGCTTGGATTTAAAGGGTTGGGCGGTGGATTGGGTGGCAACGCATTATTTAGCCTAATCCTAAGTGTATCGCCCGTATTTACGATTAATGTTGGCCCCGCAATCACCGCTTGCCCACCTGAAATTCCGTAGGCTCTTAGCGAAACATTTTGAGATACGGATGGATTTGATGTACCAATAGCGGTGTCAAGATAAGACACGGATAACGAAACGTCCAGCACTCCATCAATAGACTGTAAAACCTGTGGCTGAACAAAGGTTTGTATAGGCCCCAATGA